>JAUYDU010000314.1 GCA_030691665.1 Chloroflexota bacterium | reverse complement strand
TCGGCGGTCCTGAGTCGTTCACGAACGTATGGGGGAAGCCTTGACGTTCGTTCGTTGCCAGCTAGCTTCGGGAAGCTACCCCGATTCAACGCCAGTAGAGGGATGTAACCTCTACCTTTGTCTAGCTAGTCCTATGCGGTTGTAAAGGTGCATGTTGGCTTGAAGCCAACGTAGCTATGATGCTACAAAATGGCCTAATGTTCGACACGAAAAACGCATTGGATAATCATCACCCTGGCCGTCAACGTGCGCTGCACAGAAGAAGCAACAGACACCGTCTGCTGCCCCTGGTCGGGATGCGGTAGGAGCCTGGCATGGGACAACGACGGCGCGGTGGAGCTGGCTGACCAGCTAAGGGTGGTACAGCCCTGTATGTCCAAAGTGAACACGGGATTCGTGGCGTCACGGCCCAGACGAGAAGTCAGCGCCCCAGATAAGGCTGCGAGGCCCCGAATCGAAAGCGACCGAAGAGGAACCACGGCCCAACAGCATCTCACTGGATGCAACAGCAGGGGATAGACTTGGTGACGTCCAGGTCAGGTCTTGACCAGGGCCGCTGGATGAGGCTGCCGGTGGAGTCGGGATGCACCTAACCTCACGGTGGGGCTTGACCTCAGGGAGGTGGGCACAGAGCGGGAGGCCGTGGCGAAGCCTCTCCAACAGCACGGGGTCGGAGAACCAGGTAAGCGCTCCACTGGGCGTCCTGGGGCTCGGCCCTCGCGCCGTCGCTGCCGTGGACCCTCTTCTGCTCATCCGCCATCCCCGTCCTCCCCGCTGATCGTCGCCATCACTCTGAACAGTCAATACAGTCCATCTATAGAGCTGTCACCTCGGGTAGCACCATACCCCCCGTGGCGCCGTTTTTCGGGGCAGCTGGCGTATCTGGCTCCAGTCTTTGGCGTATCTGGGCCCCCACCGGTTGGCGTACCTGAGATACGCCGCCCACCTACGCCACCCAGATACGCCGCCCCACATACGCCAGCCGCCTCCGGCCGGGCCGGCGCCACCCCAGGGGGTCACCCCCTCCCTCCACCTACGCTACCCTATCTGGGGACCCAGTCAAGTCGCACGGCTGGAGGGGCCCAGCCCTGGGAGGTCCAGAGTCCTGACCACCCCCATCCGAGGGGCCAATCCTCCAACCCTCACCGCGTCCCTCACGTCCAGGCACCTGCCGTCCAGGAGCCTGGCTACCCCCTCGGCCTGCTCCATAGACAGCCCTTCCCGCCGGGCCGACACTCCCCCGCCCGTGGGAGCCTCAATCGCCATCGTTTCCCACCCCTCCTCCGACCCCAGCGGCGCCCATGGAATACCAGTGGTTCCGCCGCCGCCACGGCGCACCTATGATTTGGCTTCGCCGCACCTATGAGCCGCCTGACGCCGCACCTATGGCGTAGGTGCG
Source organism: Chloroflexota bacterium (assembly GCA_030691665.1). Lineage (GTDB taxonomy): Bacteria > Chloroflexota > Dehalococcoidia > SM23-28-2 > SM23-28-2 > JAUYDU01. The sequence continues at coordinate 5,190 of JAUYDU010000314.1, read as the reverse complement.
TATCTGGTAGGTGCGGCCCTAAACTAACGCCAAGGTGAAACCCGCAGAGTCGCCGTGATATGCCATATGACATACGAGATACAATGTAGTTCCCACCTTGGTTCTAGTTTAGGTGCGGGCCCCGTAGGTGCGGCGCCCTCCTGGGAAGCCCAATCCATGGGGGTGGGGGTCACCCCATCCCTCCCCTATGGCCCCCTATCTGACGGCCCAATGCGGCCGGATGCTCCGAGGAGGAGTCCATACGCCATCGCCGCCAGTGACAAGGTCCATCAGCACCCCACCGGCATCGCACCGGGCGATCTCCAGCCAGTGGGTGGCTGCCAAGAGGATCGCCTCCTCAAGCCCCAACAGTCCAGCCTCTGGCCCGCAATGGAGTCGCCTCGGCCTGCCGGGCCCCTCAAACCATCAAAACAAACAGTCAATACAGTCCATCTATGAAGCTGGCCAGACATCAGATTGGCTACCATACCCTCCTAATCTTGCGCCTCAAGGCCCACACTTGGCCCGGTCGCTGCGTATTCCAACACGATGTCACGTCCATGGCCAACGCTTTGGGTTCAGCCTCTCTCTCTACGGTATCACCCGCCCCCGAGCGAGTCGACTGGCCTCGCATGGACCAGCGACGGCCTAGCCGGATGCCCGACTGAAGGTCCACACTATCCTCCAGCGTGGCCTGGTCGCGGCCACGTAGTAGTTGCTACGAGACCCACAGGCCTGGTCACAATCGTCCAGTGACTCCTCGTCGGGGAAGGAGACGCTCTGCCTCACCAGGAGCAGGGGCCGCCCCGGCGCAGTGGAGCGGTACCGCACCTCCCATAGCTGGCCCGGCACCATGTCCAGGAGTACCACCCTGGCGACTCTACGGCACTCCTCGGGGTCATCCCATCGCACCTCTGGGAAACGGGCGCACCAGCTGTGTAGATCCTCCAGCCGTAATCCTCTCGCAGCCTTCTTGTCCAGCTTCGCGAGCGTCTCCCGAAGCCTCAAGACAGGCCCTGACAAGGGGCCTGCGGTCGAGAACTCCGTTTCGAGGCTTGCCAACGATCCTTTGAGCCGGATCGCTGGACCTTCGACAGCCTTGAGCAGGGAGCGTGCTGTGGCAGGACGATGCCCACCTTCAGGCACCGACCAGACCTCAAGATTACCTAGTTCGTCCCAAAGGACGTCGAAGGCCAACTCCAGTTCGAGCACCAGGGGTTTGCTCGCCAAGCCACCGCTTGCGCCCTCAAGGCGGCGCACGGCACCATCCACCCTTCCCATGGCTGCCCTGATGGAAAGCACAGCGGCGTGTCCACGATTTGCACCACCATCCTCGTGCTTCACGATACGCTGCACAGCCCCCGCCAACTTGTCAAACCGCTTCCTCAACTGCTTCACATCGCCCTGCGACGACATGTTCACCTCCACATGCCCGGTGTCTTGCTGTTTACCCGGCAAATACAGACCGCGAACATCGCCCTCATCCAGGGCAGTCAGAAGCCCTCCTGATCTAGGAGTTGCATACCTTCTGCACGTCATCCGCAGCCAGTCTGTTTGCGGTCCTCATATCGTCTGCGTATAATTAGCGTACAATCTGCGACAAGCCAGGGTCCCATGATTCGTGCGAAAACGAGGATCTGATGCCAACACTGGACGAGCGTTTCAAAGGTGGCCCTCCCACAAGGGAGCCTGCCGATGCCCACGCATGGCTCAGCGCCGAGGAGCGGCGTTTCATCCTCTGGGGGCTGAAGGAGCAGTGGTCGGCCCTCAGGATAGGACGGGCCCTGGGTGTGAACGAGGCCACCGTGCGGCGCTTCCGGAAGAGGTTCTGGGAGGAGCCACGGCTCCTCCTGGAGCTGGGCCTCTACGAGATGGTGGGCAGCGTCAGGACCCCCGAGTACCGCTGCCTGGTGTGCGGAGAGCAGGCCCTGGGCAGACTGGCCACAGAGCGGCACGTCCTGAGACACTACCTGGAGGAGGCGGTGGTCATGGCCACCCTCCCAGAGGTCGCCAGCAATAGCGCGCATCAGTCCCAGGACCAGGAGGGCGGTGAGAAGAAGCTGCAGCCGAGGCACAGGGTCCCGCGCCGGCAGAGGCGCCTCTAGGGGCGGCCTCAACGCTGATCGGCTCCCGGCAGGTCTCTGCCGGACCCCCAGGCACCCTCTCTTCCGTTGTCCATCTCCGGCCACAGGGAGTCGTACCAAAGGCGGTGCTCCTGGCCCGATACCTTCCGGTAGCGGGCTGTGGTGTTGAAGCTCTGGTGCCCCAGGTGCTCTTGCAGCAGCCTGAGTCCCACTCCAGAGTCGTCATGTCGCATTGCATTGACTGCGAACGAGTCTCTCAGTCTGTGGGGGCTCACGCCTCTCGTCTTTCCGGTCTCCGGGTTGACTAAGGGCCCCAGGCTCGCCCTCTGGGCACACTCCCGCACGACTTGCCAGGCCCGGTGGCGGTTGATCCCGAAAAGGAGCCTCTTCCCCTCTCGCTCCACCGGCCCACGCCGCTCGACGTACTCACTGAGCAGCGCAAGCGTGTCCTCGTCCAAGGGGAGGATCCTCTGTTTTCGTCGTGTCTGCTCCTCCCGCGTGACGCCCTCCACCTTTCCCCCGCAGGCGGGGCAGAAGGTGTGGGAGCGCGCCAGGCGCCCTCCACAAACAGGGCAGATAACCCTCACCCTCGTCTTGAGGTGAATGATTCTGACAGTGCCGCTGGCGAAGTCGATGTCCTGCGCTTCCAGTGACACGGCCTCTGATACCCGGCAGCCCAAGCGGAAAAGGACCCTTACCAGGAGGCGGTCGCGGAGGTGAGCCGCGGCCGCTTCCATGCGCTCCACTTCCTCGCGCTCCAGGTACGGCTTCATCCGTCCTGCTCCCTGCTTCTTTCTATGGATGCCACCCCGTATCCAAGGTCTTTGAGTTCTTCAGGGGACAGGTCTACCTTGGGGGGTACACCAGGGATTGTGATCGCCAGGACGGCGCTGTGGAGGCCGGCATTCTGGCCTCTCAGGTGCTGGGGCGCTTCCGGTCTGCAGGATTGGCATGCGCCGCCATTTCGGCGCCGCGACCTGTCATCAGCACCATGATGGAGTGCGTTGCCGCGGGGTAGTCACGGTGTGGCTCTCACGTCAGACGGCCATCCTTGCCAGACCTGCTGCGGTCTCAATGGCCTTCGCCGCAAGCCCCCCTCTCTTCATGCTTGGCAACAAGCCCGGCGTGGCGGACACCACCTCCAACTCCGCGGACACAGAGGGGTCTTGCCCTGCCACCTGCACCCCCGCGGTCGGTCTCACCCGTCTCCATCCTTCCGTGTCACCTCTCCTTCTCCGGGAGGTGTCTCGTGGTGCTCACGGCTCCACCGGGTGATACTGACGCTTGCCCTCCCTTGCGGCCCCATCTCTCTCCTTGCTCGTTTCCTCGCTGTGCCAGAATCGCCTCAGCATGCGCACGCGCTACCCGCTCTTTCACGTCGGAAGGCACCTGGCCCCGCACGCTCACCACGTACTCAATAGCCACGAGTCACCTCCGTCCCAGGGAGGGGTTCCATCACAGCATAGAAACCGCGATGCAGGCGGAGTCCCTCTCCGCTCGGCGATTGAGGCGGCCATCCATACCACGGTGAGCGCGCGCGCCGGTGAGAACTGGCGACAACGCTGGTCGACGCCATTGAGTGGCTGACAGGCCGCCACGAGATACGACGACTGCTACTGTCGTGACGTCGAACGGCAGCTTCAGCCATACCGGAGTCATGACCTGGCCGTCCCACTGGCTTGACTTGCGCCTTGAACTCGGCTACGCTCATCTCCACTGCTCCCGTGGCCCCACTACTACATCGTTGCATGCCGGCCGCTGAACTGGTCCCCGTTAGGCGGCGCTTACAGGGAGGAAGCCAATGGGGAAGCTGTCTCCAGGGGAACGGTGGAGAAGGCACGTCATGGAGCGATTCGTGGCCTTCGAGCGGTCGGGCGAACTGGCGAGGCTGCGAGCCAAGGGCTTGGCAGTCCTCCGCCGGAAGAAACTGCTCACCGGTGATGAGTGGAACAGCACCTTCGAGGACAGGGTGCGGAACCCCGAGTACCTGCGATGGCACGAGGAGTGCACCGTGGTCGGCAAGCGCTTTGGCCTGGCACCATGGACAGTCTACATGGCTTGCCTCCTGGAGGGGTACCGCCCAGAGGAGCAACTCCACGTCATGGAGGCGGAGTGGCCGAAGGTCCGGATAGTCACCGAGGTGACGGATCCCCTCTTTCTCTCTACCCTGGCCAGGGAGGCGCAAGGGCTGGGCTTGTATGTGGTGTCGAAGCAGGGGGCCAGCGAGACCACCCACCTGTTCGTATCTTCCCAAGACGCTTCGGAGCTGCAGCCTCCGGCCGTGAAGCCGCCCATGCACGCCGCGTTCAAGGTCAGGGTGGAGACCCCGCTCGAGTATCCGCCGGAGGCTGCACGCGGGTTGCAGCAGGAGGCCAGCCGTCTGGGCAAGGAGCTCCTTCGACGCCTGGGCTACTCAGTGCCCACGCGGCTCCGCGCTTCATCGCTGGTGGACATGGCGGACGTGCTGAAGGTGGGTGAGGCGCCGCTCCCCAGGAGTGGGGCATACGACATCGTGGACGAGGTACACGGAGAAGGCGAGCTGGGCCAGGACCAGCAGCGGTGGCGGTCTGTCATATCCAGAAGGCACAAGCTCAAGAAACGGCTGGTCGAACCTTATGCAAAGGACACGGAAGGCTCGGGTGGCGAAGCGCCGCCGGGGACCTCAAAGGGTCCAAGCTAGCTAGACCGGCGAGCACAACCCGGACCAGAGGGCAGGCAGGCCTGGCACGTAGAGGCATGGGGGAGAAGCAGGACACTGGCCTGGCCAGACATGGAGCACGACCGGGCAGCGGCTCGTGCTACCGTGCCCACCGCGCCGATAGCTCTCCCACCAGTCCAGGCGTGCCAACTCGGTGGCGGCCTGAGCCTGTCTGGAACCTACAGCCAGCGTCGTATTCCGCCCCCCTGGGGTTCGGCTACAATCTTCGTCCCGTGGGTGTGTCTTAATGTACAGCACAGCTTCCTTTCCTGGAAGGGGGAGAGAAAACTCTGGGGGACACCCCCAGTGCCCCCGCCAGAGGGGGCCGCCCCCTCTGGACTCCCCCAGACGAGCCGACCATCGTTACGCTGATTTCCGACAGTAGGTACCAGAGCCTGGTTGTATCAGTTAGCGTAACACCAGGGATTC
>JAUYDU010000247.1 GCA_030691665.1 Chloroflexota bacterium | reverse complement strand
CGTCTTGTCGTTGTCCTTGCTGATGCCGAAGCTGGTGGGGGTGGTCGAGAGCGGTGTGCAGAAGTCGGTGATCGGGTTGGGTGCAGCGGCAGCCAGGGGGTTCTGCAACACCGCCACCGACGCGTAGCCCAGGCTGGCGTCCACCGCGCCGATGCCGGCGAACGTTGTCCCTGGCTCAAAGACCAGGTACTGCATGGACACCGGGCTGCCACCCACGCTTGTGCTGCCGAAGGAGCGTGACCGCGGAGTGAGGCCCGGGAACAGTTGGGTCAGGAAGTCCGGGTACTTGTCTATGCCGTCGGCCAGCCCGTTGCCGTCGGCATCCGCCATCTCTGGCCGCGTTGCGTCATAGGCTATTGTATTGGCCGTGTTGGTCGTGGCGTCATACATCTTGAAGCTGACGGGCAGGGCGCTGCTACACGGCCCGTTCAACAGCCCGAGGGTCGCCAGCGCGTCCAGGTCCATGACGTAGGTGCCTTCGGGCACGTCGGCGTCCTTGTATACCGTGAACTCCGCCGGGGTGAAGGTGATCACCGCCGAGAAGTTGAGGTTCCCGGCCGGGATGTTGAACGCGGTCGTCACGTCGGCGTTCCCGCCGGCGGCAGCGTCCGAGACGCTGGCCGCCAGCGTGGGGCTGTACACGGCCTGGACCACGTCCCGCTGCGCCACTACCACCAGCACTGCCAGCACCAGACCCAACACCACCGCCCACCACATCGCTCCATGCCTAGTCTTCATTCCTAACCCTCCTTTGCCATGAGGCTAAGGCAATCGGCTCCCGGCCAACTCAACTTGGGAGAACTGGCCGGGAATCATGAGTTCTAGCGTTTGCTGTTTCCCCATCCAAAAGCCTAGCAACCGCCTCCACACACTGCCCCACACCCTCCGTCCGACTGGGAGCGCTGCGGTCGCCGCAGAGGTGCTCGTAGCGGTCCCAGTCCACTGCTCACCAGCCGGTGCTAGCGCTAATAATACCCGTTCAGGGCTGTTTGTCAATAGCTTGTCAATGGTCGCCCATAGCTTTTCGGTTTTTTCGTGGGACTGGGGTGTGGTTCGGCTAGAGCGGTGGCTCCACGCGGATGCTGTCGTCGTTGGCGTCCTTCACGTCTGCCAGCAGGCGCAACCGCAACTCCCGGCCGTCGCCGTAGAGGCCGGTACTCCGGACTTTGATGCGCACTGGGCAGCCATCTTTGGTCTCCAGCCAGACGTCAACGTCCAGAGCTCTGAGCAGGACGTCCATATCGGAGCCGGAGCCGAAGATCTTGGCCATAGCCTGTTGGGTGGGGATCTGGGAGAAAGTGTAGTTGAAGGACAGGGGAGAGCGGTGGTACACGGGCCGTTCAGCAGGCCCAGGGTGGCCGCGGAGCTCAGCGTGCCCACCGCAGCGCCATCCGAACGTCGTCATCGCTGGCGATGCCCCATTCGGGCGGGTGGAAGGTGATAACTGAGTCGAAGAGGACGTTGCCCTCGGGGATCTTGAACTTGCTGGTAAGGTCGGCGTGGGCACCGGAGGTGTAGTCGCTCAGGATGATCTCCGCCTGCGGCTCGTAGGTAGCCAAGATGCTGGTGACCATCCAGACGGTGAGCGCGACGGCGGCCGCCAGCAGGAGCGGGGCGAAGAAGCGAATCCGGCGCCTGGCGTTCGGGCTTGAGGCGTTCTTGTCCATGGCAATCCCCCTGTGGAAAAAGGTTCCGCCTGGCTCCCCCCGCCCCACAATCGTACCTATGATGCCGCCTGCAAGCTTATTGCCAATACTGACGCGGGCCTTTGCCCTGGCAATTGCCCTCGCCAGGCCAGGGCCTAGCGAGGGCCGCGGCGCAGCCCACGCCAGAGCACCAAGCTGGCCGTCAGGAGGACGGCGGCACTGGCGGCGCCGCCGATGATCGCCCAGCGTGGGCTATCTGAATCGCCGTTGGCAGCAGGCGGAGGCGTAGCGGCTGGGCTGGGGGTGACGGTGTGTACCATCGTGGGGATCCCCGTCGGGGAAGGGCTGAGGCCGGCTGGCGGCGGGGTGGGTAAGCCGGGCGGCGGCTTGTCCGGGCAGGGCGCGTCCACCGCTATCCAGGCCTGGGAGCTGGCCCCATCAAAGAAGCCGTCCCCGTCCTGGTCAGCGATGGCTTTGCCTGCCACGTCGGTCATGATGGGTCCAAGGTCGGGCCTGCCGTCACCAGTGAGGTCGAGAAGGGGAAGGCTTGCTGAGCTGACGCCCGCCGACAGGGCCTTCAAGGTGAGCCTTGCCAACACTCCAGACCCGCTGTCAGGTGAAGGCGGCTCCGCGATGTCCGCTGCTCCCAGCCGGTAGCGCCCGTCATCGTCGGGCAGCCCCTCGGACGCGTCGAAGAGGTTGCTACCGGGACTGGACGCCTGGAACATTCGCACGTTTCGACCTACCACTTGCAATATCGACGGGTCGTAGACGAAGTAGGCCTCCCAGCCAAGCAGGTCCTTGACGTTCGCCACGAAGATGTCGACGCTGAAGGTTTCGCCATTTCGCACTGAGATGCAAGATTCGATGCTCCCCAGGGAGGTGGCGCTATTCCCGCTGGGGTTCGCATCGACACCGACCTCGAGACCACCTTGAGCGTCGGCTCGCGATCCGCCCAGTGCCCCCCATGCAACTAACGTCAACGTCAGCAGCAACCCCACCAGAGCCATGACACACAGGTTTCTGCCCATCGCTGGCACTCCTTGCGACGAGAGCTGAGGAAAGATTGAGGCCTGTTGCCCGGATTATAACCCGCCCGGCCCACTTGTCCAACGAGTGCCGACGAATGATCTGAGACGCTCGAGTGATACTGGTCTTCACCATCTCGTCGTGGTTGCGAAGGTTTCCGACGCGGCGCGGGTCAGGCTGGCCGTGCCGACTAGCAGCGCAGGCAAGCTTGGCGCTATGAGGGCGCGAGCCAGGGCAGACTATCGTTTAGAGCTGTTCCCCCATCCCCCGTGCGTGGTGGGACTGAGGGTGTCCCAGTGGTGGCGTCCCCACTACGAAGGCGGTGGGGCCGCCTGGCCCCACCGCCTTCGACTCTCCCTTGTCGTGTTTCTTATGGCGCCCGGCCGTTGCGGCGGGCGAGGACGATACCGCCCGCCAGGAAGGCCAGCACGGCGGCCGCTATCAGGGCCGCCATCAGGGGCGAGGCGCCGATGCGGGACAGGGGGCCGTCGCCACCGGCTGCCGGCGGC
>JAUYDU010000244.1 GCA_030691665.1 Chloroflexota bacterium | reverse complement strand
CTGACCATCTCCGGCGTCAGGTCAGAGGTGCTGTCGGTCACTACTTTCACCTTGCGCGCCAAGCCCGGAAACCTCCGCAGGCTAGTATACTATGGCAGGGGCCACGGGTCATGGGGCGGGAGGCAAGGGGTAGCGTCTCATCGATTCATGATCTATTTCGTAGGTCGGGGCCCCAGCCCCGACCCCAGTTCGCGGGGAGGGGCAGGGCTGGGGCCCTGCCCTACATCGTGAACAAACGGAACGCTACTGAGGCAGGGCCTGAGGCAACTGGGTTGTAAACGGGCTAGGGACACAAGAGCCATGAAGCGCGTCTTGTTTGTCTGTGTTGGCAACAGCGGCCGCAGCCAGATGGCCGAGGCCTTCTTCAATCACTTCGCTCGCGGCGAGGGTGTGGCCACCTCGGCGGGCACGCAGCCGGCCGATTCGGTGAGTCGCCAGGCGATCGCAGCCATGGCCGAGGTGGGCATCGATATCAGCGGCCAGCGGCCGAAAGCCCTGACCGAAGAGATGATACAGCAGGCCGATCGGGTCATCACCATGGGCTGCGACGTGGCCGAGGCCTGCCCGGCGGGGTTTATCCCCTCCGAGGACTGGAGCCTGGAAGACCCGCGCGGCCAGCCCCCGGAGAAGATACGAGAGATACGAGACGAAATACGAGCGCGCGTGCTGGGGCTGCTGGCGGAGCTGGGCGGGCCTCACTCCGCCGAGACGATGTAGTAGTAGTGAGGTTGGCCGCCGTACACCACCTCCACGTCGTGCTGAGGGTGGAGGCGGCGCAGCTCATGGGCCAGCGCCTGCGCCTCCTCTTCGCGGGTATCGGCGCCGTAGTAAAGGGTGATCAGGCTAAGATCGGCCAGGGGCAGGTGGCCTAGGGCAGCCTTCACCGTGGCCGCCGGGCTCTTCTGGGCGACCCTCAGCTCGCCATCGATCACCGCTACGCACTGACCTTCCTTGATGCGCAGCCCACGGATGCTGGTGGTGCGGATGGCCCGCGTCACCTCCACTGTATGGACGCTGGCCCTGGCCTCTTCCATCGCTTCGACGTTGGCCTCCAGGTCCGCGTCCGGGCTGAAGGCCAGGAGGGCGGCCACCCCCTGGGGCACGGTGGTTGTCTTGACGACGCGAACCTCTCTTGCGGTCAGGGGCAGCGCCTGCTCGGCCGCCATGACGATGTTCTTGTCGTTGGGCAGAAGCACCACCTGCTCCGCCGGACACCCTTCGATGGCCTCCAGGAGCTGGCGGGTGCTGGGGTTCATGGTGGGCCCGCCCTTGACGATGGCGCTGACACCCACGCTGCGGAATACCTGCTCCATGCCCTCGCCGGCCACCACCGCCACCGTCGCGATGTTCACCGGCGCGGCCGCCGCGGTCTGCCTCTGGTGCATGGCCAGGAACTGCTCGGCCTGCGACTGGATGTTGTCCACCTTCACCTGGTTGAGGCGGCCGAGGGCGGTGCAGTAGCTCAGAGCAGCGCCAGGGTCGTCGGTGTGGACGTGCACCCGCACCAGGTTGTCGCCCCCCACCACCAGCACCGAGTCGCCCAGCTCCAGCATCCGCCGCTGGATGTCCTCGCTCACCAGACCATCGCCGGCGACCAAGCACTCGGTGCAGTAGCCGTAGAGGGAGCCGCCTATCCCATGCATCTGGGTGGTCACGGTGATCCAGTCGCGCTCGATCTCCTCCCGGCCTACTGGCGGCTCGGCCGGCATCTCCTCCTGACCCCTCAGGTAGCGCAGGGAGCCCTCCAGCATCACGTAGAGGCCCTGACCGCCGGCGTCCACCACCCCTGCCTCGGCCAGCACCGGCAGGAGGGTGGGCGTGTTGGCCACCGCCTCTCGCGCTGCCTCCGTGGCCGAGGCCATCACCGCCAGGATGTCCCGGCCGTCCCGGCGAGCTTCGCCCTCGGCGGCCGCGGCCGCCTCTCGCATGACGGTGAGGATCGTCCCCTCCACCGGCTGGCTGACCGCCTTGTAGGCGGTGGTCGCACCCTGGGCCAAGCCCTGGGCCAGAGCCGGGGCGTCGAGATGCTGCCATCCCTGGGCGGCGCTGGCCAGGCCGCGGATGATCTGAGAGAGGATGACGCCGGAGTTGCCGCGGGCGCCCATCAGCGCCCCCTTGGACATGGCGCCCAGGATCACGCCCACGTCGGCGTCGTCGGCCCGATAGGCCTCCTCCAGCGTCGAGCGCATGGTCAGATACATGTTCGTGCCGGTATCGCCGTCGGGGACGGGGAAAACGTTGATGGCGTTGATGGCCTCGACGTGGCGCTCCAGCCAGGCGGTAGCGGCGGCGAACATCGCCCGCAATTCGCTTCCCGATAGCGAGGCCAGCGCCGGCGGCTTGGTCATGGGGCGGCTTGGGACAGGAGCTTTCCTCTCCTCAGCATGAGGCCTGGCGGAACGCTTGCGCGCTGGCGTGTTGGCTCACCTTGCTTTTCGCGGGTATCGAATGATATGATTCCTGCGTACTGAATTCTACCCCCGCCCGCTAGCGGACGCAAGGGGGCAACCTGGGAGCACCGCGTCTCGCCAATTCATGCTTTTGGGAGGACAGCACCACACCCTAAAGGGTGTGGCATCAATCCGTATCGATGCCCCAGCCTTCAGGCTGGGGTCGGATCCCTTCCTTTCAAGAGCATGAACAAACGGAACGCTATCACCTGGGAGCGACTGCGATGGCCAAGTGCGCTGTATGTGGCAAGGGAACGATACACGGCCGCAATATCCGTCACAAGCACTCGGGACGGTGGCAGCGGCGCGCGCCCAAGACTAATCGCGTCTTCCGGGCCAACATCCACAAGCGCACGCTGACCATCGGCGACGCGACGGTGCGCCTGAGCATCTGCACCCGCTGCCTGCGCACGCAGCTCAAGACGGCGCGGTAGGGGCAACGCTTGCCCGACGGGGCGGTTCTAGCCCTGCGGGATAAATCCCGCAGCTATCGTAATGGACCCAGGAAGCTGCGGGTTTTAACCCGCAGAGTGGAATTTGAATCTTACCCACCAATTATGCACCAGTCTCTGGAATACTCCGTGATCGTCCATAAGGCTGAAGAAGGGGGATTCTGGGTGGAAGTAGCCGCCCTACCTGGCTGCTATTCACAAGGGGAGACCGTAGAAGAGGCTCTTGAGAACGTGAAGGAAGCGATCACACTGTACCTGGAGGCCTTGAGAGAAGAAGGCCAGGACATCCCCAAGGACGAAGACGCAGTGTTCAAAGTGGCGGTAACCGCCTAAGCAGGGCGGCGAACCGCTGCCTGCGCACCCAGCTCAAGGCGGCGGGCTAGGGCCCAGACCAGCCCCCACAGCCGCTAGGCTCGCTCCTGTATCTTCGCCACGCTCTCCCGAATGCGGGCCATGGCCCTGGCCACGCCGTCGGCATCCTGAAACACCGCCCAGCCGGCCACGAGCACCCGCGCCCCCGCCTCCACCACCGGGAGCGCCGTCTCCGCCGAGATGCCGCCGTCCACCTCCAGCTCGACCGCCAGCCCCCCTTCGTCCAGCATCCCCCGCAGGCGGCGGATCTTGGGCAGGACGCTCCGCAGGAACTTCTGGCCGCCCCAGCCGGGGTTCACGGTCATGATCAGCGCCAGGTCCACCTCCGCCAGCACCTCCTCGATGAGGGAGAGGGGGCTGGCCGGATTGAGGGCCACGCCCGCCTTCACGCCCAGGCCCTTGACCATCTGGACGAGGCGATGGAGGTGGGCGCTCGCCTCCGGGTGGACGGTCAGGATGCTGGCCCCGGCGCGGGCGAACGCCTCGATGTGGCGCTCCGGCTCTTCGATCATCAGGTGGACGTCCAGGGGCAGGTCGGTCGCCCGCCGCAGGGCCTCCACCACGAGCGGCCCGACGGTGATGCTGGGGACGAAGCGGCCGTCCATGACGTCGACATGGATGTAGTCGGCGCCGGCCGCGACGGCC
>JAUYDU010000238.1 GCA_030691665.1 Chloroflexota bacterium | reverse complement strand
GGCAACATGCTGCTCCAGTACTTCACCAACTTCCATGAAGGCATTGGAGTCTTCAGCAAGAAGGTGTTTGACAAGTATGGCCCCGAGGGGATGCGGGACATCCTCATCGGCACCGGGCCCTTCGAGATGAAGGAGTGGACCCAGTTCAAGGGGAGCTACGTCACGGCGGTGGAGAACCACTGGCGCAAGACCCCCTACGTCGCCCAGGTCAACACCATCGAGGTGCCTGAGGGCTTGGTCCGGCGCTCCATGCTGGAGGCCGGTCAAGCCCATATAGGCTCGGTCCCCATCAGCGAGTGGCCCAAGCTGTTCGCCGCTGGGCTTCAGAAGGCGCCTGAGGGGTTCCCGGGTAGCGCATCCGTATGCTACTCCGGCAACTACTGGGAGAAGACCCATGCGAAGACCGGCGAGGCCCTGGCCCGCACCCTGGAGAACAAGCCCTGGATAGGCAACCCCGCCGACGCGGCCTCCATGGAGAAGGCCAAGAAGGTCCGTCGGGCCCTCACCCTGGCCATAGACCGCGAGGCCATCAACAAGAAGGTGTTTGGCGGCTTCGGGAAGCCGGTTTACGCCATTGCGATTGACGATACCAATCCGCTGTACCAGAAACGCTGGGAGACCGTCTACGATCCCGTAAAGGCCAAGCAGCTCCTCACCGAGGCCGGCTACCCCAACGGGTTCAAGGTTGACCCATACTACAACAACCCGGCAGGGACCGTTGATATGGCCGAGGCTATCGGCGTTACCTGGAAGAACGACCTGAACATTGACGTCACCTACGACCGGCAAACCTACGCCACCTTCCGGCCAAGCATAGTGAACCGCACCTTCAGCGGCATGTTCGACGGCGGTTGCGGGGGCCCAGGCGCGTTTCCGCCCACCTGGCCGTACGGCCTCAACAGCAGCAGCCTCACCTTCCCCGGCGGCTACAGCAACGGGCTGGAGATACCCAAGTTCACCGAGACCTTCCTCAAGATGAACGGGGAGCCTGACGAAGCGAAGCTGGTGAAGGCCATCACCGAGCTCAACGACTACAACCTCGAGTGGAGGCTCTACGCACCAATAGTGGCTCTGCCCAACTACGCTATCTACAATCCCAAGAAGATTGTGGAGTGGAAGATGGTGCCCGAGGCCAAGGGACTTCACGGCGGCGTGAACCAGCCGGAGTACATCAAGCTGGCGCCGTAAGCCAGACTGATTCGGAGTTTCGGTGCATAGTGGGAGGCCCTGCCCCCTTGGGACAGGGCCTCCCACACAGGTGGTAAGGCGGAGCAATGCAGGCTTTCATCCTGAGAAGGTTTCTCCTTGCTGTGGCTGCTATCCTGGGCGTCACTTTCGTTATCTTCGCGTTCTCAAGCTTGCTAGGCGACCCCCGCAACATCTTCCTGGAGTCGCCCGGCGCGGCAGGCGGATACGGCGTAAGCCGTGAGGTTTGGGACGAACTCGGCCGCAAGCTCCACCTGGACAGGCCGCTGGTGGTCCGCTACGTCTATTGGCTGCGCGACCTTGTCAAGGGCGACCTGGGGAGGGACCTTGGGGATGGGCAGTCCATCGCCAAGAAGATAAGGCAGAAGGCGCCCGTGACGGCCAGGCTGGCTGTCGCGGCCTGGATACTGGCCACCCTTATTGGCGTGCCCATTGGCGTCATCTCAGCCGTCCAGCGGGGCAGAGTAATAGACTATCTGGTGAGGGGTTTTGCGCTCCTGGGCCAGTCGCTACCCGCATTCTGGTTAGGCCTCATGGGCATCTTCCTCTTTGCCGTGAAGCTGCACTGGGTGCCCGTGAGCACCCCCGGCGAGGGCCTCGCTGTCCGCAACTTCATCCTGCCCGCCGTCACCCTGGGGTGGTTGGCGTCGGCTGGCTACGCCCGTCTCACCCGCTCCTCGATGCTGGAGGTGCTGGACTCCGAATACATCAAGATGGCGCGGGCCAAGGGCGTCCGCGAGTGGATAGTAATCTGGAAGCACGCGTTTCGCAACGCGCTCATTCCGCCAATGACTTACTCGGGGCTGCTGTTCGTCGGATTCCTTGAGGGTTCCATAGTGGTAGAGGTAATCTTCAGTTGGCCTGGGCTGGCGCGCCTGGCCGCGGAGGCGGTTTGGACCAACAACTTCCCTGTGCTGGTGGTGGTGGTCATCGTCTTTTCTACCATGGCAATAGTCATGAACTTCCTGGTGGATGTGGCCTACGCCTACGTTGATCCGCGAATTCGATACCGTTAGGTGAGACGTGGCCCAGACCGCGACAACTTCTGCTAGAGCGCCCCTACTAACGAGCGTCACGGGCGCGTACCGCTTCCTGCGTCGCTGGCCTGTTTTCCCGGTGTTCATACTGGTGTTGCTCATCGTGACAGGAACGTCCGCCCAGTGGATAGCCCCTCACGACCCGTTGAGGGGTAGCCTCATGAGCAGCCTCAATCCGCCTTCTTGGTACGACGAAGGCTCCACCAAGAACATCCTGGGCGCCGACAAGGTGGGCCGCGATATTCTGAGCCGCGTCATCTACGGGGCCCGCATTTCGCTTATGGTGGCGGCAGTCTCGCTGACCAGCGGCATGATTGTCGGCACCGCGATAGGGCTGCTGTCAGGCTACATAGGCGGCATCGTGGACGACGCCATCATGCGTGTGGTGGATGTCTGGCTGGGGCTTCCGTTCCTCCTGGTCGCTCTTGTAATAACTGTAGTGCTGGGCCAGAGCCTGGTAACGCTTCTGGGTGTGCTGGCGCTCCTCACCTGGGCGGGCTTCGTGCGCAACGTGCGAGGCGAGGTGCTCTC
>JAUYDU010000212.1 GCA_030691665.1 Chloroflexota bacterium | reverse complement strand
AGAAGCCTCGTCCTTCCAGACTTCGCGCAGGCCGACTCTGCGAAGCTTCCCTATCACACTCTGTGCTAGCTGCACACGTAGTACCTCGATGCCAGAAGATAGAAACCAAGAGCATTATGGCCGTCAAGCTGTGGCCTGTCAATGTGTCTCGATCATAGGGGAGCCAGTCCTCGCTCGGCCATAATTGAACAATCCAACAGAATGTTGGGCAGTCACACTGGTGTGAACACTTCGCTATCAGGTGCAGCACACACTGCAACGACGAGGACTGTCCCGCTGATCAGCAAGGCCATCGAATTGAGCATAGGTGCTCCTTCACGCATATCGGGGTCGCCTCGCCCGTAGCAGGTCTAGATGTTAGAAGCAGAACCCGCACTTGACCTCCGGCGGGCACGGGATGAAGTCGATCCTCCGCCCGCTCTTGGCGATGAACACGGCGAGATCACTCCTCACCAGGGTCATGTCGCCCACGCCGTCGTCCTGGGCCCAGTCAGCCGGCAAGTTCAAATCAGAGATTGGAGGATTCGCCAACCACCACCTGCCGTTGAAATAGGCGCTGTGGACGCCACAGTGAAGATTCAGCGTGAAGGGGTATGTCTCTCCCGGCACCGCACCTGGCCCCGCAGGAGGCCCTTCTGTCGCTCCAGGCGGAACAGTCGGCAGTGTGGTCGGAGTGGGAGTGGGAACCTCGGGAACCCCGAAGGGACTTCTCTCTGCGGGATAGAAGGTGGCCGTCCCGTCGATGTGTCCGTCTTCTGCGTCCACCGCCAGGACGTAGAGTTCGATCTGCCCAGGGGGGCCGGGGCAACTCCAGTCTATTTGTCCCCGTAGCGAGACGACCCAGACTGGCTTCTCAGCCCCAGGCCCGTGAGAGTGTGTCAGCCTGGCGTATTCTCCAAGCGTCATCCGCTGGGCCAAGAAGCCGGTGGGGTCGCCCTTTAGGCCGCAGAACTGCGCGTGCTCTATGGCTCTGGAGACCGCCTCCGCCTCGGAGATGAGGGTCGGAACGGGTGTCGGCGTTGGAGTCATGGTTGGGGTAGGGGTAGGCGTCGGCCATCCGGCGAGTGTTGGTGTTGCGGCCGGTGTGGGCGTGGGGTTCGAAGCCTGACTGGGAGACGGGACGGGCGTGGCGACCGGGGCGCAGGTAATCACCAGCAAGGTGACCGCCAAGGCCACGACGGCCACGGGCCAAGGCCGCAACCTCAAAGGCGTTAGAATCCTCATTCCCGCGTGCTCCTTGCGATCAGATCCTCGTCTACCCTTGGGGTGTAGGTGTGGGGGGTGGAGTCGGGCCTATACTCGACGGCAGCTTTGCATCGTTCTCACTCGACTCGCCGCCCTCCACACCCGTGTCCACCCCCATAAACCTCTCGACCGCGTCCCACAGGCGGTTGTACGAGTCCTGTAGATCTGGGTAGGGCTCCATCTCCACCCGGAAGGGGCAGCCCCTGATGTCGCTCACCGTCGTGGCGCCCTCGTTCGACTGGAACACCAGTGTAGCGGTAGGAGGCGGACCCATGTCGATTGAACACCAGGATATCCAGTCCGCCCGCACAGGCATCCGGTTCACGATGCGCACAAGGTCTCGAATGACGGCGGGGTCGGCAACAGCGTTTGAGAGGACAGGGGAATCTCCGCCAGGGGCATACGTCACGTCAACGCGGGAGACATCTGGTGGGAGGTATGAGCCCACGGGTCGTGGAAGCGGCGCCATGTACGTGACGAGGAGCTCAAACAAGCTCGGTGAGTATTCCAGGTCCGGCTTGTAATAGAGATGCACCTGTACGGTGAGCGTCGGGATATCGGGAGAGATGAAGACGGCCGTCGATTTCTGCCTGCCGTCCGCCAGATACCCGAAGCCTCCCCCGTGTCGCTCGTAGCCCATCGCTGTGAGCTTGTCCTGGTACCAGGCGAAGACCTCGTCCGCGGTCGCGTCTACCGTGAAGAGTGCCGAGGCTATCTGTAGCCCGGGGCACCTGGGGCCACGGCAGATGGACATCTCGCTAGGGAACGATGGCGGCCCTCCTACTACGTGCACCTCTGCCGAGCCGAGCGCGCCAGGATAGACTGGAAGGTTGGCTAACACCTGCCCCGGCAGGAACCCCTCGGGGGCCACGGTATCTTGGGCTGCTCCTGTGTCACCCGTCCGGCATTGGGCGTAGTTGAGGGGGTCGGTGCAGTCGAGGGTAGCCTCAGGTGAAGGCGACGCGACTCCTGCTCCATCGCCAGCCGACGCCGTGCACCCTCCCACGAGAACCAGGCCGAATATAGCGAGCACGATACTCAGCCCACGCATGCTCTTCCTCCTTCCCTGGCACCCGACCGAGCGCCTAGTTCGATGGCTCGCCAAGCACCATGAGGCCGGCGAGCCGGGACGGGTACCTGCCGCCGTACCCGCGCGTGACGTAGACGAATCCCGCGTTGACTTGGAGCGAGGAGATGTTGTTGCTCCCGTCCCACAGGTCTATCCGGCGTGGCAGGGAGGGCTGGTTCACGTCGAACATGGCCACTCGCGCGTTGTCGATGGCGAATAGACGGCCGGCGACCGGGAGCATCTTCGTGGGCACGAACGACTCCACCC
>JAUYDU010000129.1 GCA_030691665.1 Chloroflexota bacterium | reverse complement strand
GCTCCTGATTCTGCTAGTGGCCTGCGGGCCCGCTGCTACGTCAACGCCGACCCCTACGCCTGTCCCGACCCCGACGGCCACTCCTACCCCCAGGCCCACGCCGACGCTTCAGCCTCAGGCCACCCCAACCCCAACGGCTGTGGCTGTTGCGCCAGCTCCCACCGCGGCACCCACCCCCACACCTACCCCCAGGCCAACTCCAACACCGACCACACCGCCAGCCGCCACCCCTACCCCAACGCCAGCCGTGGCCCCACTGCCAGACTCCAAGAGCGCGGCCGGCTGGGTAACGCTCTTGACGCTGGAGGTGCCCGCTGGAGGCGGTCTCCTCCGTTCCGGGGCCTGTGACTGTCTCAAGGAGTACGGAGCCGGCGACAACTTCTTCACACCTACCAAGGAGAACTACGCCACACCCAAGCTCGTGGAGTCGTGGACCGTCTCGTCGGACCTGAAGAAGCTGACCATGAAGCTCAAGCCGGGCATCCAGTTCCAGAAGGGCTTTGGGGAGATGACCGCGGAGGACGCCGCCTGGAGCATCAACGACGCCAACGCGGGCACCACGCCCTCCAGCATCCATGGGCAGGCAGGCGACTTCTCGGCGCTCTTCGGCAAGAACCCGTGGAAGGCGCTGGACAAGTACACAGTGGAGGCCATCTTCGAAAACTACGATGTGACCTGGAACAGCAACTTTCTGAACGACGCTGGCCAGGGCGTAGTCGTGGTAAGCAAGAAGGCCTACGACACCAAAGGCGAAGACTGGATGCGTGAGAACGTCGTAGCCACCGGGCCGTACGAGGTCAAGCAGTGGCTGCGCAACGACAAGATTACGCTGGAGGCTACGCCTTCACACTTCTGGAACACCGCCAAGGTGAAGAACGTCCGAATCATCCAGGTGCCGGAGCTGTCCACGCGGGTGGCCATGCTGCGGACGGGGGAGGCGGATGGCGGACGAATAGACCTGAAGGTGGTCCCCGGCCTGGTCAAGCAGGGGTTCAAGACCGTCTCCCTGGGCCTGGCCGGGCACAACATCATCAGCATCTCCTTCACGGGCAACCTCTGGGAAAAGAAGCACGCCGTGACCGGAGAGCCCCTGGACACCGCCGCCGTGTTCATGCGTGACCTCCCCTGGGTCTCGCCCCCGGACAACGCGGACAAGATGGAGAAGGCGCGAAAGGTGCGTACGGCTCTGGCGCTAGCAATAGACCGGGAAGCAATCAACAAGGCCATCTTTGAAGGCCTTGGCGCACCGGCCTACATGCCCTTTGCCGACCCTGCACTCCCCGAGTGGCAGGATCGGTGGCGCATCCCCTACGACCCCAAGAAGGCTGAGCAGCTCCTGGACGAGGCTGGATACCCCAAGAAGGGCGGCGTGCGCTTCGAGGTCCCCTTGTACGCCGCATCGTACACCATGTCCAGCGGAGAGATAGGGGACGCCATCGCCGGCATGTGGGGCGCCATCGGCGTGCAGGCCCAGGTGCTGAAGTTCAACTACGCCGTCTATCGCCCCGGTGCGGTGGCCAGGGCCACCACCATCCCGTGGCTCGCCACTTTCGACGAGGGCGGCACCGAGCGTCCTTTCGACTGGCCTGACGGGCTCCAGATGTCATCCCTGAGCCGCGGCGGGGCCAGCGCCGCCATCGAGAGCCCCTACATCGCCGAGCGCCTCTTGAAGGTCATGAAAGAACCGGACAAAGAAAAGCGCATCAAGATGAACACCGAGATCGCCGACTACCAGGCGCAATGGATGCTGATACCGGGCGTGGTGAGCTTCCCGTCCACCTTTGTCTATAACCCCAAGGCCATCAAATCGTGGGAGATGCACGCCACCCAGGTGCCCGATTTCAACTCCCCGGACAGGATAGTCCCGGCCAGGTAGAAGGCAGCCCCGCTCAGGCCACCTGCGATTGGAGCCTGATGCTCTGACGCAGGTGGCCTGCTTTTGAATGTACCACGAGTTGTCGCACGCCTGACCAATGGCGGGGGCCATCACTCTTCCCGTGCCAATCGCCTGCTATGCTGGAGCACACCCTTCATCAAAGCGCCGAGAATGGCGGATGTACCGCACCAGCGCTGGATGTCTCCTCGCGCGTATCTCAAGGAGACGCCTGCTTCTATCCCAAGCGAGACCGCTTGACGGCCAGGTCTGGCGGCGGTAGGCTCCGCGCCGACGGGCGCGGAGCCAGGAGTTGTCACGAAGAGGGTTGATGCAGATGAGTCTGCACAGTCGGTATCGGAGGGAGAGCAAGCGTGATCGATGTCCTCATCAGGAACGGCCGGGTAGTTGATGGAACGGGAAGTCCCTGGTACTGGGCCGACATCGCCATCGAGAAAGGTAGAGTAGCGGCGATAGGCGGTCTGGGCCAGGTCCAGGCCAGCAGGGTGCTTGACGCCAGGGGCCTCGTGGTCGCGCCCGGCTTCATCGACATCCACTCCCACTCGGATGTCACCCTGCTGGTGGACGGCCGCGCGGAGAGCAAGGTGAGGCAGGGCATCACAACAGAGGTCAACGGGAACTGCGGAGTGTCCGCCGCACCACTCAAGGGGATGGCTGCCGAGAGGATGAAGCGAGACCTGTCCAGCTATGGGCTGGAACTGGACTGGACGACCTTTGAGGGGTACTACGGGCGGCTGACGCGGCAAGGCATCAGCATCAACGCAGCGTCCTACGTTGGGCACGGGACCGTGAGGCAGGCCGTCATGGGGAACGCCCAGCGGGCCCCCACACAGAAGGAGATGGAGGAGATGAAGGCCCACGTGGAGCGGGCGATGAGTGAGGGGGCCATCGGCCTGTCCACGGGCCTGGAGTTCGCGCCAGGCGGCTACGCCGAGACGGGCGAGATAGTGGAGCTGTGCCGGGTGATCTCCCAGTTCGGCGGCATCTACGCGACCCACCAGCGGAACCGCGACACCCACTACGAGGCCTCCACCCGCGAGGCCGTGGAGATAGGCGAAAGGGCCGGCGTCCGCGTGCAGCTATCGCACTTCGTCCCCAGGTACCCCGGCCACGACAAGGCGCCGACGCTTCTCTGGATGGTGGACCAGGCCAGAAGGCGGGGCGTGGATGTCACCTTCGACGTCATACCGCCCACGGACGCGCCTCTGGCGCTACGCCGCAAGCTGAGGGACGGGTACCACTGGGCGGAGCAGAGCCTGGCCCACCAGCTCATCCCGCCCTGGGGGTTCGAAGGTGGTCCCGACGAAGTGATGAGACGGCTCCGGGACCCCGAGACGCGCCAGAGGTTCAGGAGCGAGCACGTGCCCCAGTGGAAGCTCTTCGGATGCCCGAAGGGCAAGTTCAGGATTCTGGGCACGGAGTATGATTTCCCCGATGTTGTGCCTCCTATGTGGGACCGCATCCTGCTGAACAGCTCCCGGGCCAGCCCCGACCTTGTCGGCAAGACCCTTGAGGAAATAGCGAGGGCCAAGGGCGTGACAGACCCATGGGACGCCGCGATGGACGTGGTGACCGCGGAGATTGAGAAGACCAGGAACCCCAACCCGGACATCGGTATCCTGGGCGCCTCCACGGCTGAGAGGGACTCCATCATGGCCCTGAAGCACCCGGCGGCCTCGGTCTGCACAGACAGGAACGCCCTGGTCCCATATGGCGCCCTGGCAGGGGAACGCTCCCCCAACAGCTACGGGGCCTTCGCTAGGGTCTTCAGGAAGTACGTACGCGAGCTAGGCATATTCACCCTGGAAGA
>JAUYDU010000105.1 GCA_030691665.1 Chloroflexota bacterium | reverse complement strand
GCTGGCGGGAGGGCTGACCTCACAGCGGATGGAAAACGGATAAGCGGATGAAGGAGGGCCAGGCTCCTGCCTGGCCCTCCTCTCGTACCTGCGACAGCCTAGTCGCTACGAATCTATGGCAGTGTCCTCACGGCGTCGCAGCCCTGGATGGCATCGCCACCGAAGGTCTCTCCGGTCAGGCAGGCCTCGGTGTCGCCCGGGTCGATGCCTGTCGCCCCGGTCTCGTAGTGGAGCACCAGGTCGAGGTCGCCGTCACCGTCGGCGTCCGCTATGTGGCCCATGGCGTGGGCCTCGGTGCAGTCGCGTTGCGTCGCATCTTCTGCATCACCGAAGCAGACCGTGCTGGGGTCTACAGTCGTGGCGTCGAAGCTCGCCGTGGTGAGGATGGCCACCGGGATCACGCCCTTGTTGGACAGCTTGATGGAGTTGGGGTCGCTGCCGGGCTTGATGTCGACGTCAACTTCCTTCGGCCCCCCGCCTACTGTTGGCTCTCCAAAGATGGCGAGGCCGGCCATGCTGAAGACGACCGGAGGAGCTGTGAACACAGGAGCTGCGGTTCCTGCTCCGGTCGCAATGTCGACCTTGTAGATGTTGCCCGTGGAGTAGCCCCCCGTCCAGAAGTGGAGGCCGTCCGGGTCCAGGTTCATCGCGAACAGACCTTCGCCCGCTATCGGGTAGGTCATGTTCACAGACCCGTCCGGGTTAAGGCGGTATGTTTGCGTGCTGCAGGTGACCAGAACCTCAGCATTAGCGCGTATGCGCAGCGCGTAGCACGGAGCGGCCAAGCCCGTCGCGAAGTCAGCAAGCTGCGTGTTGGTGCAAACATCGAAGCGCTTGACGCTGCTGCCCTCCGAGGTGTAAAACATCGTGCACTGGTCGGCGGCCAAGTCCATCCAGTCAGTGCCCCTTGCCTCAGAAGCGGGGCTGAAGGTCGCCAGGGGGTTGCCAGCGGCGTCGAATTTCCGGATAAGGTTGGCACCATCCACTTCACCCACGTAGATGTCACCGGCAGCGTCGACTACGCACGTTTCGGGATGGGTACTGAAGGGGCCACCCCAAGGGTGCACCAACAGCCCGCCCTGGTTGTCGAACTTGCTCACGTTGCCGGCGGTCCAGTTGGTCGAGTAGAGGTTCCCGGCCGCGTCGAAGCACATCCCGGTTTCCTCGGAGCTGCCGCTGGTCGTGTCGAGGACCTCAAGGAGCGTGCCGTCGGGAGCATAGTGGTTGATCTGCCCCCCACCGACGCCAGCAAACACGTCGCCGGGGGCATACGCAATATGGAAGGCCCCCGCAGGCGCCGGGCTTCGGCCCTCACCCAGTAGGCCCAGGGTCAGCACCATTGCCGCCAGGACTAGAAGAGCGAGACTCAAGCGTCTCATGGTTACATCCTTTCTCTGCTTGTCGTCGTGGCTCGGGCGGTGCCGCAGCCCGCAGGGCTGCCTTGCCAGCGCCCGCGCCGCGCCGATGTGCTGCTTGCCTCTGGTAGCGCGTGGTCCTTAAGTCACGGGCACCACCTCCTTGCGACTGGGGGCGCGCGACTGGCCCAGTTTGCCGCTTTGTGGGCCACATCGCCCAGGCTCTTCCGAAGCAACGGGCCCGTCCGGTCGGGACAACCCGGTGAAGCCACGCCTCGCGTTCGCCTCTCCCTGCACGTCAGGTCTTGTCTCCGGCCAACGCCACCGCCCCCCTGGGTTGAGCGCCGCCAATGTGACATAACACAATCAAGTAGGATACATGAGACTAAAACGAAAGTCAATAGCCTGTCTATGGAAAGAGAGTGTTGCTTCGATTCCTCGTGGGGAGGTACCAATGCTGGCTTTCGACCCCGGCGCCTGGCAGCGGGAAGACGCTGGCGGTAGTGGGCCGGGGCGTTTGATCGAATTCGCGATTTAGGTTCAGATTGCGGAGGAGGGCCAGGCTTCAGCCTGGCCCTCCTCTCGTACCTGCGACGACCTACTCGCTAGGAACCTACGGTAGTGTCCTCACGGCGTCGCAGCCCTGGATAGCCGCGCCGCCGAAGGTCTGCCCAGTCAAGCAGGCCTGGATGTCGCCCGGGTCGATGCCGGTCTCCCCAGTCTCGTAGTGGAGCACGAGGTCGGGGTCGGTGTCCCCATCTACATCCTGGATGTGGCCGGTGGCGTGGGCCTCGGTGCAATCGCTCTGCAATGGGTCAGGAGGGTTGTCTCCGAAGCAGACTGTGCTGGGGTCAACAGTCCTGGCGTCGAAGGTGCTCGTGCTGAGGATGGCCAGCGGGATCACGCCCTTGTTGGACAGCTTGATGGAGTTGGGGTCGCTGCCGGGCTTGATGTCGACATCGACCTCAATGACCGGCGGCGGGCCGCCACAAACGGAAGGATCATCCCGCCAGATACACACATCGTCCACCCATGCCCCCGTCCCCGTGAGGGCGTCGTCGCTGCGGAATATGAAGGCAAACCAGACCTGCGGTTGCCCCAGAACGATGAGTGTATCTGGCGGGGGGCAGACGGGGTCTCCAAAGTCCCACGGGGCGAACCCGGGCCAGCTGTTCGTCCAGCCCGCGCTGTCGCCGCTAGGGCCACGGCCGCACCAGTTGTTTCCGTCGATCGACACGAATGCCAAGAGCCAGTCGTTGTCCATGGTGTCAAGGTCGAACCAGAACTGGACCCCCCCGGCGGCCGCTCCCGTCAGGTCGAAGGGCCCGTATACTATCCCGGACCAGTTCTGGTTGTTGCGGTACGTGGTGCAGGTGGGGTCCCCGCTTGCCGACGCGCTGTGGGTCGGGCTATGGGAGTTGCAGTCCACCCGGTCCCAGTCCATGCCCCTCTCTTGCCATGCCCCTGGCCAGGGGCCCTCAAAGTCATCAATGAAGGGGATGGCAGCCATGGACGGCGCACCCTCCGGCACCAGCTCAGCGGGCAGCCTGATCTCTGCATGCTTGGTGGCGAGCGTCCTCTCCTGAGCCGCCTCCGTAGGGTCCCGCGAGCCCTCGGCGAACCACGCTCGCACGCCGTGGGAGAGTCCCGGGTAAGCGGCAAGCACCACCATAATGGCCGCAAGGCCCGCAAGCACAATTATCCGTCTGGGCATGATGAGCCCTCCTTACTCTCCAGACCGACAGCACCACAAGTCATTGCGGTGCTCTCGGTTCGCTTGCCGTTGTGCAAGAGCCACCAAGGTACTGCGCGTCTCGCTCTTGCCTCTCGTGGGCAGACATCCATACAATAACGATTCGCGAGTGCCCGCCGGCCGGCGGCTCATCTGGGGTTCTCTTCTCTCTGCTTCTCGTCGTGGCTCGGCCGCTGCATAGCACAAGCTCATAGAGCCGCGCCTCGTGGTGGCCTCTACCTGCACGTCAGGCCTTGTCTGCGGCCAACGCCACCGCCCCTGCCTGGGTTCAGCGCCGCCAAACTGACGTTATGTAATTACGTTACTCCGCACGGCAACGAAAAGTCAATAGCTCGTCTATAGAAAGAGCTTGTTGCGTCGATTCCTTGTGGGGAGGTACCAATGCTGGCTTTCGACCCCGGCGCCTGGCGGTGGGCAGGAGGTGGCGGGACTAGGAGCGGTGCCTCCCCACAAACCGCCCGATGCGCTCCAGCGCCTCCTCGATCTGCTCGTAGGGGGCGGCGTAGCAGGCGCGGACGTGGCCCACCCCGCACTGGCCGAAGGCGGAGCCAGGCACGACGGCCACCTTTTCCTCCAGGAGCAGCCTTTCGGCGAAGTCGTGGTCGGACAGGCCGGTGGAGCGGACGGAGGGGAAGGCGTAGAAGGCGCCCCGTGGCTCGAAGCAGGTGAGGCCCAGGCGGTTGAAGCCGTCCACGATAAGGCGGCGACGGCGGTCGTACTCGGCGACCATCGTCTGCACCTCGTCCTCGCCGTTGCGCAGGGCCTCCAGGGCGGCGTACTGGCTGGGGGTGGGGGCGGACATGATGATGTACTGGTGTACCTTCATCATCGCCTCCAGGATGTCCCCGCCAGAGGCGGGTCCGCCTCCGGCGGAGGCGGGGGCGCAGGCCCAGCCCACGCGCCAGCCGGTCATGGCGTAGGCCTTGGAGAAGCCGCCCAGGAGGATGGTGCGCTCGCGCATGCCGGGGAGGGAAGCGAAGCAGGTGTGGGGCAGGCCGTAGGTGAGGCGGTCGTAGATCTCGTCGGAGATGACCACGAGGTTGTGGCGGGCGGCCACGTCGGCTAGGGCGAGGAGGTCGTCGCGGGTCATGGAGGCGCCGGTGGGGTTGGCCGGGTAGCCGATGAGGATGGCCTTGGTGCGGGGGGTCACGTGGGCCTCGACGTCTTCGGCCCGCACGCGGAAGTCGTTCTCGGGGTCGGTGGGCACGGGCACAAAGACGCCGCCGGCCAGGGCGACGCAGGGCAGGTAGGCGACATAATAGGGGTCGGGGCAGAGGACCTCGTCGCCGCTGTCCAGGGTGGCGTGAGTGGCCAGGAGGAGGCCCTCGCTGACGCCGGTGGTGATGAGGATCTCGCTGGCGGGGTCGTAGCGGACGCCGTAGAGGCGATCGAGGTGGTCGGATACGGCCTGGCGCAGCTCGGGGATGCCGTAGTTGGAGGTGTCGTGGGTCTGGCCGTCGGCGAGGGCGCGCACGGCGGCGTCGGTGAAGCGCCGGGGGGTGACGCAATCGGGCTCGCCGACGCCGAGGGAGATGACGCCCTCCATGTTGGCGATGAGCTCGAAGAAGCGACGGATGCCGGAGGCGGGGATGGCCTGCACCCGGCGGGAGAGGAGATCGGGGCGGGCCAGGGGCGGGACGTCGTCGGCGCACACTGGTTGACGCTACCTCCTCGACGGCCTACCCGGCGACAGGCAGGTCCAGCGATCGTTTGCCACATCATAGCAAAGCGTCAGCGATAGGTCACCTTCCAGGCGGACGAGGAAGCAGTGCTTGCCCGGCTCCAGCCACTGCCGCTCCACCTCGACCACCAGGCGCTGGACGCGGCGCCAGGTGACGCGCAGGGGCCGCTCGGGGTAGCGGGAGCCGGCGTAGCAGGCGACCTCGACCATCTCCTCGATAGGTGTCACAGCTTGGGCCTCATCTTGTGCCAGTCGGTGGCCTGCTCGTAGGCGTAGGCCACCCGCAGGATGGTGGGTTCGTCGAAGGGCTTGCTCATGATCTGGACGCCGACGGGCAGGCCCCTTCGACCAGGCTCAGGGCCGGCGTCGGCGAAGCCGCAGGGCAGGGAGATGGCGGGCAGACCGGCGATGTTGACCGGAATCGTGCAGACGTCGCTGAGATACATTTGCAGGGGGTCGGCGACCTTCTCGCCCAGGCGGAAGGCGGGGGTGGGGGAGACGGCGGTCACCAGCACGTCGCAGCGCTGGAAGGCGGCGTCGAACTCGCGGCGGATGAGGGTGCGCACCCTCTGCGCCTTGAGGTAGTAGGCATCGTAGTAGCCGGCGGAGAGGGCGTAGGTGCCGAGCATGATGCGACGCTTCACCTCGTCGCCGAAGCCGTACTGGCGGGTGCGCTCCATGTTCTGCCACATGCTGTCGCCCTCGGTGTTGGAGTAGCCGTACTTGACGCCGTCGTAGCGGGCCAGGTTGGCCATCGCCTCGCTGGGGGCGATGATGTAGTAGCAGGC
>JAUYDU010000011.1 GCA_030691665.1 Chloroflexota bacterium | reverse complement strand
TCCGTATCGCTGAAGCCCGCGATATCGTGCGCCATTATCAGCAGGTCGCGGGTCTTCCCCTCTCGGTCGAGCACAAAGTCGGCGAGCAACGCCTCTGGCCTGAAGCCCAGGTGCTCGAAGGTGGCCCTGGCTCCCTGCTGGTCGGGAGTCATCTGGGCCATCATCTTTTGAAGGCCCATGTCCTTGGCTATCAGGAAGACCTCATTGGCCAGCCGGCGGCCGAGCCCCAACCTCCGGTAGTCTGAACCAAGGATCACTCGTATCTCGCCCACGTGCCGCGTCCAGAGCACGTCGTTGTAGTGCAGACTGCTGTAGCCGGCTAGCTGGCCCTCGATTTCGGCCAGCACCGTGATGGTGCGCCCCGATTCGATATTGCGCACCCATTCGTCCAGCACGCGAGGATTCGTGACATCCGTGCGCAGGAACAGGAGGTCATCAGCAGGTAGCGACTGGGCGAAGGCCAGAACCGCATCGCGATCGGCTCTTTCCATGAGGCGAAGGGTGACAGGGCGACCGTCATTCAGCTTCGCTTCGCGGGGATAGGTTCGCTGGATAGTGGGTTTGGACTCGTTCATTTGGTTCTCCCATCGCACCGTCCAGGCCAGCGTGGGCTCCCTCCAAGGGTCCCACCGATAGATGCATATTGACTATCGTCGCCATAAGCATAACCCAGATGAGGCAACGAATTCAAGGGGGAACTCTCCTGGGGTAGCGTCTCGCCGATTCATGACCTATTTCGTGGGTGGGGGCCCCCGCCCCGACCCGACTTCGCGGCGATGGGCAGGGCGGGGGCCCTGCCCTACATCATGAACAAGCGAAACGTACCCTCCCCTGGGGCAAGGCCTGCCTGCCGGTAGGCGGGTCTGTCAGGAGAGAAGAAGGGCCAGCGGCACCACGAAGATCGCCCCCAGAAACAGGGCAAAGGCGCGGCGGCTCCTGGTGGCAGCGTGGGCCAGGGCCAGGATCAGGCGAGAGTAGGGTCGATAGAATAGGAGGAGCACCGTCAGGGAGACCAGCGATCCTAGCGCCATCTCGGTGATCACGATCGTCGAGGCGCGGGGCGAATTCAGCAGCAGGGCGGCGAGCAGCGTATCGACCCAGGTGGAGATGTTGGCCCCCATCACGTAAGGGATAATGCTCTCCCGGCGCACATAGCCCTTGAGAGACAGGGGAACCAGCAGGGTCAGGGAGATGGACACGGAGAGGGTGAGCGCCGTGATCAGCAGGCCCAGGCCGAACATGGACAGAGGGTGATGCAGCAGGTTGGACACCCGCTCGAAGCGCAGGCTGGGCTGCTCCAGGTTGGGCAGCACCCGGTCGAACACCCAGAAGCTCGTCAGAAGTAGGCCAACGCCCAGGACGAACATCAGCAGCCGCGGCAGGTGGTCCGCCGCCAGGCCCACTGCCGGGTCGTAGACCACGTCTACCACGGACGTGAAGGCGCCGGGAGGAGCCAGGCTCAGCCCGTCGAACCATCCCTGTCTCAGGACCAGGGTACCCAAGGGCAGCACCGGCAGCCATATGGTGAAGGCGGTAAGGAGAGCCACCGCACCGATGTAGAGACCGTCGGCGGTGCGCCTCCGCCCCACATAGTAGAGAAACCCCACGAACAGAACGATGAAGGAGGCCCCCAACCGAGTGCCATTGATCATGGCGAAGGCCTCGGTGTCGGAGATGGTGCCGCCAGCGAACAGGCTGAGGGCGATAGCAGCCACCGGCGAGCCGCTCATCACCAGGTAGGGGCCGATCCAGCCCAGCCCCAGTAGGTTAACCGTCCCCTCTGCGGATATGCCATCCAGGAAAGGCTTGATCCCCCCGGCGCCCCTTTTCAGCACCTCCAGGGCGAGGACGAACAGGAGTACGGCCCCAACGGCGTAGACCAGCCGCGTCGCCACCCCGCCCCAGGCACGCAGGCGGACAAGGTGGGGGACCTGCCTTGAGGCCACGGGAATCGCCAGGACGGCTGAACCCCCGGCGAGCCTGCCTGCCTCGTCCGCTCGCTGGGGCCTGTCCTGAGCAGAGTCGAAGGGCCTTTCCAGAGCCGGCTGCCCCACGCCATCAGATAGCATAGCGGGGCAACGTCCTTTCCTGCATCGCCTCCACCAGAACGCGGGCCACCTCCGGCCGGGTGAACTCCGGCGGCGGCGCCTCGCCCACCAGCAGCATCTCCCGCACCTGGGTGCCCGAGAGGTTGAGGCGATCGCTTTCCTGATGGGGGCAGGTCTTCTGGCTGACGATGGCGACGCAGCGACGGCAGTAGAAGGTGGCGTCGAAGAAGAGGGGGGTGACGCCCATCTCCTCCGGGCGGAATTCGTGGAAGATATGCTGGGCATCGTAGGGGCCGTAGTACTCCCCGACGCCGGCGTGATCCCGCCCGACGATGAAGTGCGAGCAGCCGTAGTTCTTGCGCACCAGGGCGTGGAAGATAGCCTCGCGAGGGCCGGCGTAGCGCATCGCTGCCGGCAGCACCGCCAGCAGCACCCGGTCCGCCGGGTAGTAGTTCTCCAGGAGCACCTCGTAGCAATGCATGCGGACGTCGGCCGGGATGTCGCCCTCCTTGGTCTCGCCCACCAGCGGATGCAGGAGGAGGCCGTCCACCGTCTCCAGGGCGCACTTCTGGATGTACTCGTGGGCGCGATGGACGGGGTTGCGCGTTTGAAAGCCAACCACGGTGCGCCAGCCCCTCTCGCTGATGGCGGCCCGAGTCTGGGCGGGGTCCAGGCGATAGGGGAGAAAGTCATCGTGGCGAGGCCGCCGGACGACGGTCACCTTCCCGCCCAGGAGCACATCCCCCTGCTGGTGGAGGACAGCTACCCCCGGATGGGCGGCGTCGGTGGTGCGATAGACCTGGCGGGCCTCCCGCTCCTTGTCATAGTCGTACTTCTCCTCCAGCGAGAGGATAGCCTGCACCTGGCCGTCCTCGTCCTGGAGGGCGACCTCCTGCCCCTCGCGCAGGGCCCGCGCCTCCTCCCGGCCGACGGGCAGGGTTATCGGCAGCGACCAGGGCAGGCCGTTGCTCAAGCGCATCTCCTCGAGCACGCTCGCGTAGTCGGCGCGGCAGAGGAAGCCCTCCAGGGGGCTGTAGCCGCCCACCGCGATCAGCTCCAGGTCGGAGATGAGACGCGCAGACAGCCGTAGGGCAGGCAGGGATGGGGCCCGCTCCAGTAGCTCCTGGCGGGCCTCCCCTTCGGCCAGGCGATTGACCAGCTTGCCGCCGTGAGGCGCGATGAGGGCGTTCATGATAGCTGCACCGCTTAATTGCTCTCTGCGGGTTTCCGCCGAAGGCGGACCCGCCTCTGGCGGAAAGACCCGCAGCTTCGATGCAAGCTGCGGATTTCAATCCGCAGGCTGTTTTTCCTAGTTAACAATCTAGTTGCTCCCTGCGGGTTAATGGCCTTTGACAAAATAAGCCGACATGGTAACGACTTCGTAGGCGGGGGTCTTCAGACCCTCGCAGAATCACCGTCGGGGTCTGAAGACCCCGACCTACGAGGTTCATTGCAGTCGAAACATTTTGTTCATGACCATAAGGGTGCGGCGAAGAACCGATCCCCGACTGTGAACCGATCACCCTGGCTCTGTTCCCTGACCCTGTGGCTCTGTGCTGCCTACCTGTGGTGCAGACCGCACTCCTTCTGCTCCGGGTTCTCCCACCACCAGCGGCCAGCCCGTATGTCCTCGCCCGGCTGGATGGCCCGCGTGCACGGGGCGCAGCCGATGCTGGGGTAGCCCTTATCGTGGAGGACGTTGTAGGGCACGTCGTTGGCCCGGACGTAGTCCCATGCCTGCCGCTCGCTCCACTCTACCAGCGGGTTCACCTTGACCAGGCCGTTGCCCTCATCCCACTCCACGGCCCGCGTATCGCCCCGGGTGACGGCCTGGTCCCGGCGCAGGCCCGTGACCCAGGCCCGCATCCCGGCCAGCGCCCGGCCCAGGGGCTCCACCTTGCGGATGCCGCAGCAGTACTTACGCGCCTCGACGCTCTGGCGGAACGAGTAATAGCCGTGCTCCCGTTCCAGGCGCTCCACAGCCTCACGGTCGGGGAAGTACGTCTCGATGGCGATGCCATAACGGTTCCGAATCCGTTCCATGACATCGTACGTCTCCTCCGGCAGCCGACCGGTATCCAGCGTGAAGACCCGGATGGGCGGCGTCAGGCGGGAAACGATGTCGATGAGGGCCACGTCCTCGACCCCAAAGCTACTGGCCAGGGCGATGTGCGGATGGAAGTGGTCGATGGCCCAAGCGATGACCTCCTGGGCCGTCTTCCTTTCGAGACCGTCGCTGATCTGCTTCAGCTCTTCGGGAGTGAATTCCTTGATCTGTGCGGCCATGATCCCTCCTTGTAGTCGATCTCTGCGGGTTGAAACCCGCAGCTTCCGGCCAAGCCGCGGATTTCAATCCGCGGGGCAATCTATTTTCTTTAGGGCCGTAAGGCTGCTTTGCCGTAGGAATCTTGAAATAGCTTCTACTCTCCCACGGCGCACTCGCCCTCGCCGCGCATCACCTGGAACAAGACCGTCGAATCCCAGTCGATGTAGCTCTCGATCTCCTGGCGGACGGGCCCTATCTTCTTGAACTCGGCCAGCAACGGCCCGAAGCTCTTGACCCCAAAGCGGTCGAGGAAATCGTTGAAGGCCTCGCCGTCATGGCGCTCGCGGCGGTAGACCTCCAGGATCCTGGCCACCGCCTGGGGCACCCGCTTGGCCGGGATCCTGGTCAGCCGCTGGCCATAGCGGATGACGCCGTTGGCGCTCCC
>JAUYDU010000548.1 GCA_030691665.1 Chloroflexota bacterium | reverse complement strand
CGCAACCGATACTTGAACAGCCAGTAGGTGAACTCCTTGGCTTCGTCCAGGGGGATGTCCACCACCTGGGGCAGGCCCCGCTCCTGGCGGAACAGGCTCCAGAGCTCCTGGCGACGGCCACCGTAGATGCGCTGGAAGGCCTCTTCATCGACGTGCAGGTGGTTCTCCCACACGCGCGAGCGTTGTTCCTTGTAAACGTCCTCCTCCACCACCAGTTGGAGCACCTCCTCCAGGGTGATGCCGTAGACATAGTTGAGGTGGGCCCGATACTTGGCGTAGCCCATGAGGCGGCGGAACTCCTCCTCCGTAAGCAGCAGGGGAGGCCGCCCGAAGAACAGCAAGGCCTCCTGCTCCTCCTCAGGGATGAGGCCGCCCACAGCCTCGCACAGGCGCTCGGCCAGCAGCAGCCAGTCGAAGGCTTCACCGCCCACCAGGTAGCGATAGTGTCGCTCGCCCACCGTCTCCTCGGCTAGAGGCCACTGGGCGATGGCCTCCAGGAGGGCGATGAACCAGGACCTGCCGCTCGCCACCTCTCGGCGCAGGCTGGCCAGCACCTCCGTTACCGCCCCCTCTTCCCTTGCCGCGATGCCCTTCTTCGCCATCGCCGTCACCGTAGCTGCGGACTCCCTCTCCAGCAGAGCTGATGCTCATTAACCAAATAGTGGCGCGAGTTTGGCAGAAGGTCGGGCTTCAGCCCGACGGCGACAGGCTGAAGCCTGTCCTTCTGGTGAGGCCAGTATTTTCTCAATGACCATAAGCCCGGCAGCTACCAATCCAATCTCTGGCTCCTAACTTCCAATCTCCAGCCACTGCCTAGGCCGCCCGGCCGCAGCACTTCTTGTACTTGCGGCCGCTGCCGCAGGGACAGGGGTCGTTCCTGCCCACCTTGCGGGGCACCGCCGGCTGCCCAGCCCCTCCCCCTCCCCGCGCCCGCGCCGCCGCTCGCCCACCCAGCCGCGCCCCTACTGCTACCGGCGGCCGAGGCGTGGGCACAGCCTGGGGAGCCAGGCTGACGTGGTATATGCGATGAGTTATGTTGTGCCGTATGTGGCCAGTGAGCTGATCCCACATATCGTGGGCCTCCCGCTTGTAGGCCACCAGCGGGTCCTGGCCGCCGTAGCCCGCCAGGCCAATGCCCTGACGCATCTCGTCCAGGGCCGTCAGGTGCTCCACCCACAGCCTATCGATGGTGCCCAGCATTACCAGGCGCTCCAGGGTGCGCATATTCTCGCCGCCGCTCTCTCGCTCCTTGGCCTCGTACTGCTCCCGGGCGTGGGCCAGCAGCTCCTCCGCTACCTGCTCGCCAGAGAGGTCGCGAAAATGCACCTCGGTAAACTGAGGAGCAAGGGGGACGACAGCCTTGACCTCGTTCAGGAGCCCTTTCAGGTCGCGCTCCTGCTCTTGGTGATCGGCCACGTGGGCGCCCACCAGTTCTTCGATCTCCTGCTCGACCATGTCCCAGATATTGGCCTTGAGGTCGGCCCCCTCCAGGAGCTTCCGCCGCTCGGTGTAGATGAGGTCGCGGTGGGTGTTCATCACGTCGTCGTACTCGACCACGTGCTTGCGGATGTCGAAGTTGTGGCCCTCCACCTTGGTCTGGGCCGACTCGATGGCCTTGCTGGCCATACGGCTCTCCAGGGGCATATCCTCGTCCATGCCCAGGCGGCCCATCATGTTCCCCACCCACTCGGGGGCGAAGCGGCGCATCACGTCGTCGCCGAAGGAGACGAAGAAGCGCGAGCTGCCGGGGTCGCCCTGGCGCCCGGAGCGGCCGCGAAGCTGGTTGTCGATGCGCCGCGCCTCGTGGCGCTCGGTGCCGACAATGTGGCCCCCGCCGACCTCCACCACCTTGTTGTGATCGGCCTGCCAGACCTCACGGGCCTGTCGCCGGATGCGCTCCAGCTCCTCGGGCGGAGCCGTATCGGGGTCGATGCCCTCCTTGCGGAAGAGCTCCTCGGCAATGCGATTGGGGTTGCCGCCCAGGATGATGTCGGTGCCGCGGCCAGCCATGTTGGTGGCGAGGGTGACGGCACCGAACCGCCCCGCCTGAGCGATGATCTGCGCCTCTCGCTCGTGGTGCTTGGCGTTCAGCACTTGCGGCACCTTTAGCGGGCACTCGTGATGGTATTGGCCACAGTCCGCCAGGCGGCACTTGCTGGTGCGCTTCAAGAGGTCCGCCAGGTACTCGGAGCTCTCGATGGAGACGGTACCCACCAGCACCGGCCGGCCCTGAGCGTGCATCTCCTCGATCTCCCTCACCACCGCCCTGAACTTGCCCTCCGGCGTGCGGTAAATGAAGTCCGGACGGTCCTGGCGGATCATCGGCATGTGGGTGGGGATGCTCACCACCGGCAGCCGGTAGATCGTGTGGAACTCCTCGCTCTCGGTGGCAGCCGTGCCGGTCATGCCAGCCAACTTCTCATACAGGCGGAAGTAGTTCTGGAGGGTGATGGTGGCGTAGGTGACGCTCTCCCGCTGGACGCGCACCCCCTCCTTGGCCTCCACCCCCTGGTGGAGGCCATCCGACCAGCGGCGGCCGAACATCAGGCGGCCGGTGAACTCGTCGACGATAATCACCTCGCCGTCCTTCACCACGTACTCGCGGTCGCGCTGGTAGATGACGTGGGCCTTGAGGGCAGCCTCCAGGAAGCGGGTTAGGCGGTAGTTCTCGGGGTCATACAGGTTCTT
Organism: Chloroflexota bacterium; assembly: GCA_030691665.1. Classification (GTDB taxonomy): domain Bacteria; phylum Chloroflexota; class Dehalococcoidia; order SM23-28-2; family SM23-28-2; genus JAUYDU01. Next base: position 208 of record JAUYDU010000548.1, on the reverse strand, counting down.
GACGTTCAGCCACTTCTCCAGCTTGGAGACCCCCTCCTCGGTTAGGGAGACGGAGCGGGATTTGTGGTCGATGGTGTAGTCGGTCTCCGGCTGGAGCCGCGGCACCAGCCGGGCGAACATCTTGTACATCTCCTCCGTCTCTTCGGCGGGGCCGCTGATGATCAGAGGTGTGCGGGCTTCGTCGATGAGGATGTTGTCTACCTCGTCC
>JAUYDU010000530.1 GCA_030691665.1 Chloroflexota bacterium | reverse complement strand
GCCACCGGCGGGGTGGTCGGTGTTGGAGTTGGCCTGGGGGTAGGTGTGGGGGTGGGTGCCGCGGTGGGAGCTGGCGCAACAGCCGCAGCCGTTGGGGTTGGGGTGGCCTGAGGCTGAAGCGTCGGCGTGGGCCTGGGGGTGGGAGTGGCCGTCGGGGTCGGGACGGGCGTAGGGGTCGGCGTTGGCGTAGCAGCGGGCCCGCAGGCCACTAGCAGAATCAGGAGCGCCACTGCGAGAATGGCTACCGAATGCATCCGCTGTAACCTTGGCATGTGTGCCTCCAGCCCAGAGATTTGGGTGCTCAGGTGGCACCATTGTGGGAGCGGATGATGCTGGTGTCAATGTATCTAACGGCACACAACACCTGTGCCTGGTTCTGTGGCCGCCATATCTGTACGATATTCGTCGCAGCATGTGGGGCGCTGGGCAGACGGTGTTAGTAAACGCAGGTGCGGCCCCTCGTGTCGCGTTTGCACGCATGGGAGCGAGGAGACGCGCCAAACAGCAGAAGAGCAGCAGGACCCGGGCTGCCTCACGCGATGGCTGGGAGCGCGCTTTCTGCTAGCGGCGCGCCGGCTTCAGGACCTCGATGCGGACGTTGTCCGGGGCCCGGATGAAGACCGCCTGAGCGCCGCTGGCGGCTGGGGGAGGTGCGTCCAGCACCTCTGCGCCGCGCGCCTTGAGCTTGGCGACGAGGGGTTCCAGGTCGTCGGTCTCCACGCAGATGTGCTCTAGCCCCAGGTGAGGCTTCGCAGAGCCGGACGGTAGCTTCTGGCCGGGCGCAAGGCCAGTGATGTTGATTCGGACACCACAGAGGTCCATGGCGATGGTGGGCGCGCCCCGGATGAGGAACTCCTCTATGGTTCTGGCACCGAAAACGTCTATGTACCACTGGGCGGTCTTCTTGGGATCAGGCCCCTTGATATGCACGTGGTTGAACTTGAGCATGTGCCTCCTCCTAACAGGTGTTGCTTGAGGGTACGGTCAGAGGACTGGAGCAGCGCCGCCGTCCAGGTTGATGGCACAGCCACTCAGGTAGCTGGCCCGCCCAGAGCAGAGGAAGGCGATGACGTCTCCCGCCTCCTCAGGCTCGCCTGTCCGCTTCAAGGGACAGCCTCGGTCTATGGCCATCTGGACGTAGAACTGCTCCTTGGTGAGAGAGGGGTTCTTCTCTCTGGCGCGATCGTACATCCTGTCGTTCTGGCCGCTTTTGATGGCGCCGATGAGCACAGTGTTCACCAGTATGTTGTCCGCCGCCAGCTCTTTGGAGAGCGCCTTGGTGAGGGCAGCGCCAGCCGCTCTGGCTACGGAGGTGGGGACGGAGCGGGCCCCCGGCGCCTTGGCCCCCAGATTGGTCACGTTGAGAATGCGACCTCCTCCCGCCCTGCGCATGTGGGGTATCACCGCCCGGACAAGCCGAACCACCGCCCAGACCTTCAGATCAAAGTCCTCCTGCCACTCCTGGTCCGTCACCTGCTCGAAAGGGCCTGCCGCGCCACGCCCAGCGTTGTTGACCAGGATGTCAACGCGCCCGAAGCGCTCCACCGCCGACCGCACCACGCGCTCCACGTCCTCTGGGCGGCTGACGTCTGCCTGCACCGGGAGCACGTCGCTCCCCGAAGTCAGACGTATCTCGTCAGCAGCGGCCTTCAGCACGTTCTCGCGCCTGGCGCAGATGACGACTTTCGCCCCCTCCTTCGCCATGCTCAGCGCTGCCGCTTTCCCTATGCCCTCACTCCCGCCCGTCACGATTGCCACCTTGCCCTTTAGCCCAAGGTCCATACCACGCCTCCTGCGACACAGAGTGCTGCGATTATAACAGAGGTTTCCACGTTCGCCCCAGTTGGCGCGCAGTCTGCACTTGGCGAACCCACGTCAGATTGCGGTGACTGGCACAAAGACTCGGGAGAGCGAGGCATGAATAGGTCAAACGCCCTCGACCGTAGGCTGCAGCGCGACCATCCGGCCTTCATCCGAGGAGCGCTGGATGGCCTCCAGCAGTTCGTGCCTGACCAGCGCGGTCTTGAAGTCCGGCTCCACCCGTCCACCGGTCCTGATAGCCTCGGCGAACCTCAGGTACATGCGGGCGACGTTGAGCGGTGGCCCGGGAGGGACGCCTTCCAGCCGGGGGGCCAGACGCTCTGGCACGGACAGGTTCTGGACGGAACCATCGCGGCCTCTGGCCCCCTGCAGACGGACCTCACCCATCCATGCGTAGGCCCCGCCGGTTTGGGTGACCACCAGCGTCCCCTCTCGCCCATACACCTCGATGCTGTAGCCGCTGGCGTGGTAGGGGACGCTCGCCACGTTTGCCGACGCCACCGCGCCGCTGGACAGCGTCCCGCTCACCAGCACGTTGTCCGGCGCCGTCACGTCCACCATGTGGCCTGTGTCGGTCTCGCGCCATTGCTTTACCTGGGTGGCGACAACCGCCGACACCTCGGCGAACTCCCCCACGCACATACAGAAGCAGTCGAGCGCGTGACCGGCGACGATGTTGAGGGTGCCCGCCCCAAGCTTCCGGTCGCGCTGCCATGAGCGGTCAGACGGTCTCTCCAGTATGCCTGGGGTGTACTGGCCCATCCGGCAGGAGATCACCTCGCCCACGTACCCTTCCGCTACAAGCTCCTTCAGCCTTAAGAGTTCGGGTGAGCAGCGCCCCTGCAGGCCAACCATGGTGCACACCCCTCTGGCCGCGGCCAGGTCTGCCAACTCCCTGGCCTCCTTGAGGTCAGCGCCCAGCGGCCACTCGGTGTAAACGTGCTTGCCGGCGTTGAGGGCGTCCATACTTAGTCGGTAGTGGAGCGGGGCCTTGACCACTACCGACACGGCTTCGATGTCCGGACGTGCCAGCATCTCAAGGTGGTCGTGGAAGGCCAGGGGCACGTTGAACTTCCTCGCCGCGGCCCTGGAGGTGTCTTCGTGGGTGGTGCAGATGGCAGCGACTTCGTAGTCCTGCAAGCCCAAGAGGGCGGGCATGTGAGCCCTGGGACTCCAGCCGTACTCCGCATTGGCGCCTATGACTCCAATCCGAATTCTAGCCTGGGACATACGTGGCCCTCCTCGCCGTTCCGAGTGGAACGCCGTGCCGGACGGCGTCTCGTCGGTTATTGTAGCAGCAGGTGCGGCTGCAGGCGAGCACCTGGTCACAGCCTTGCGGCCCGTCGCGAAAGGTGCTCGGTCTGGGCCTGGACGCGCCGATCGATTGTGTGTGACAGGTGGCCGTGGGCATCTGACGCCTGTTCAAGGCTTCGTGGACGGTGGGTGAGTGGCACTGTTGCCCTGGAAACGGGCCTCTTGAACCCTGTGGCCTGCCCAAGTCACCCCGTCACGTTCAGCCCGCCAGGCGACGGCCCAACGAGTGGCGCTAGCGCACTGGATCTGCCGTGACCCCTTCGTCGCGCCCGTCACCGTGCAAGCGCTCTTGGCGTGGCTCATGGAATCTTTGGAAGACTGACCAGTTCGGTCCGCTGCGCCACCCCCGCCACCACATCGCGCCCACCATGTCACTTTCTAACGAAGTGTGGGTTCCGCCAGATTGGTGCCCGAATTGGTTGCGCCAGAGCCAGTAGGGGCGCTGTTGTCTCCCAGTGTTGTCTCCCTGAGAATCGGAGAGCATGGGCACTCTCTGCAAACAACGGGAGCGTGAGTGCCAAGGTTGTGGAACAAGAGGCCCTGGGTGCCT
>JAUYDU010000474.1 GCA_030691665.1 Chloroflexota bacterium | reverse complement strand
GGACTACGAGACGCTGAGCCAGATGAACCCGCGCCTCGTCTACTGCTCGCTCTCCGGCTACGGTCAGGACGGCCCCTACGCCGGCCTGGTGGGCCACGATATCAACTATATCTCCATCGGCGGCGCTCTGGGGATGATCGGCTGGCCGGGCAGTCCGCCGGCCATCCCGATGAATATCATCGCCGACTTCGCGGCAGGCGGCCTCTACGCCGCCTTCGCCATCCTGGTGGCCCTCATCGCCCGCCAGAAGACAGGTCGCGGCCAGTACGTCGACATGGCCATGACCGACGGCGTCATCTCCCTGCTGGTGGCCATTGTCGGCCAGTACTTCGGCTCCGGCGTGGCCCCTCGCCCCGGCCAGAGCTTTCTCAACGGTGCCGCTCCCTTCTACAGCGTCTACGAGACCAAGGACAGCCGGTGGCTGAGCATCGGCTCGCTGGAGCCCTGGTTCTGGGAGGCTCTCTGCCGCGTCATGGGGCGCGAGGATTTCATTGCCCACCAGATGAACGCCGACAAGTTCCCCGAGATGTTCGAACACTTCCGCCAGCAGTTCAAGACCAGGACCCGCGATGAGTGGTTCGAATACCTGAAGCAGTTCGATATCTGCGTGGCGCCGGTCTACAGCCTGGACGAGGTGTTCGAAGACCCCCACGTGCGAGCCCGCCAAATGCTGGTGGAGCTGGAGCACCCGACGCTGGGGAAGGTGCAGCAGGTGGGGATCGGGGTCAAGCTGTCGGAGACGCCGGGCTCGGTGCGCAGCCTGGCCCCTCGCCGCGGCCAGCACACGGAAGAGGTGCTCTCGGACCTGGGCTACAGCGAGGAGCAGATACGCGGGCTGCGGGAAGAGGGGGCGATCTCGTGATAGGTTCAAATCCAGTGGATGAGGGCTTTGACAAGGCTGGGATATGGATCTGCGGGTTAAAACCCGCAGCTTCTTGTTAATTCGGCATGAGAAGCTGCGGGATTCATCCCGCAGTATCGGTTTTTTCCTAGAGCGCCACCCTCTCCTCCTCCGCCACCAGCCGCTCCCTGGCCATCGCTCTCGTCCACAGCGGCAGAATGGCTATCGCTCCCACGCCCAGGATGGCTGCCCCAGCCCAGAAGGCCGCCGCCAGCGACTGGTCAGCTATCGCTCCCAGGACCGGCGCGATGGGGATCAGCAGCAGGGAGTACATGAGGTTGGTGAGAGAGATGATGGTAGCGCGGTGGATGGTGGGCACCCGCTGGTTCAGGTAGTCGGTGATGGCGGGGCGGGCCATCACGGCCACCAGGGTCATGACCGGGAAGGAGACCTGGGCGTACACCGAGTCCCAGGCCGCCAGGAGGGCGTAGCTGGCTACCAGGACGATAGGCATGAGGTAGAAGGTCGCTTGCTTCCCCAGGGTGGCCACCACTCGGTAAGTGATGAGGGCGCCCAGGATGCCCATGATGCGGGCGGGCGTCTGCCAGAAGCCCATCTGCCCCAGGGAGATGCCGTGGTGCACTAGGAACGGCTGGAAGAAGAAGATGGGGGCGATGCTGCCTATGGCGACGACGATGCCGAAGAAGAGGATGGCATAGCGCACGTTGGCCTGGCGGGCCACCAACTGGAGGCTCTCTCGCATCAATCTGGTGTACGAGAGGCCTTGGTCAGCCCTCACCTCAGGTGCTGGTTCGGTGAAGGTGGCCGCTGCCAGGACGCCCAGGAAGGCGATGCCGCCGCTGAGGACGATAGGGAGGGGGAGACTGGTGGCGGCCGCCAGGGGCGCCCCTATCAGGGTTCCCGCCAGGCCAGCAGCGGAGATGATCGCCCAGGCACCGCCGTAGAGCTTCTGGTACTCGCCCTCCCGTCCCAAAGCCTTCAGGCTGTCGTAGAGGAAGGCCGAATCGGCTCCGGTCAGCAGGGCTATTGCCACGCCCCAGATAAGGTAGGAGAGAAGGAGGAGGGCGTAGGTGTCGGCCAGACCGAACACAGTGACCGCCGCTGCCCACAGCAGGGCGCCCAGCATCAGCGCGGGCTTGCGGCCCCAGCGGTCGGCGGCGGCGGCGGCGGGGATCTGCAAGATGATGATGCTCAGCCAGAAAGGGACGTCCATCAGGGTGATCTGACCGAGGGAGAGGCCGCGTTCCTCCTGGAGATAGATGATCCAGATGGGCCACCAGAGCTGGAAGTTGAGGAGGAAGGTGTGGACGTAGAACTTCCAGACGTTGGCCTCGTAGGCCCGCTTTTGGCGTGGAGAAAGGGCGCTGGTCACTTGTCGGTCCTCGTCAGACTGGGAGCGAGGGCGTTAAGGGCAGCAATGAGAGACCCGCGGTGTGCGGGTCTCTCATTATATTAGCGGCTGGCTGGTCTATCGGCCAGCGAGTGGGGACCGCTATTCCTAGTCGAGGGAGAAGAAGAAGAGACCTGGTGCCAGGCCTCCTACCTCGTACACCTGCGCTAGGTTGCCCAGGATGCCCAGCACGATGGCAAATATCACAAAGCCCAGCACGTTGGCCAGCATGACCTGCTGCGGCTGGGCGCCAGTGGCGGCCTGCATAGCTACGTAGCTGAGGGCGACGGTAGCGCCCACGGCTATGACGCCGAAGGGAATAGCCAGGAAAGAGATAAACATGAGCACAGCGATGGCCATGGGGGCAAAGGCTAGCCCCATCGTTCGCAGCAGCCGATTTAGGTCGGCGGCGGCGCCGAGGCCGCGGGAGAGGATCATGGCCGCGACGTAGACCCAGAGGAACCAGACGCCCACCTGGAGGATGCCTCCCAGGATTAAGGACTTAATGAAGACCTCGCTCCCACCTTTCGGGAAGTCCTGAAAGATCCACCACAACCAGGAGCCGAGGCCGGACAGGAAACTGGCGACCACCGCCACCACCAGGGCCGGCACCGTCGCCCCAGCATCGTCCTTCACGTCATCGAAGACGGTGAGGTCGAGCCTGGCCAGCCGGACCAACCAACTGCCCACATTCTGGAAGTTAGCGCCTTGAAACTCCATCTTTCGTCCTCCTTGCACGAGCTATGGCCGTAAGCCTTAGGCAAGTAGTCTCTGAATTTATATAGCATTATCCCCCGCTTGTCCAGCCATTTTTCACCCCTAATCACGCCATTTCCACCAAATTTTCCGGCGGTGGAAGGGGCTAGCGCAGGGGGCGCTTGGCGGGGATGCCCGGGCGACGAGGGTAGGCAGCGGGGGTTGGCTCTACTTTTTCGACCAGCACCAGGATCAGGGGCAGAGCAGGGGAGGGGAGGGGCTGGGCCGAGAGGATGCGACCGCCGCAAATTTCCAGAGCGGGGCCGGCCTCGGCGATCTCCTGGGGGGCGCGGCTTCCCTTGGGGGTAGCCAGGTGGCCGCCCACTCTCAGGAAGGGCAGGGCCAGCTCCAGCAGGACGGCCAGCGGGGCCACTGCCCGTGCCAGCACGAGGTCGTAGCGCTGGCGGTGGGCAGGGTCGTGTGCCACCGTCTCTGCTCGCTCGCTGATCACCGCCACGTCTGGCAACTCCAGTTGGGCCACCAGTTGGTTCAGGAAGCTGGCCTTCTTGGCGGTGGCCTCCAGGAGAGTCAATCGTAAGGAAGGGTGGGCGATCTTGAGGGGGAGGCCTGGGAAGCCGGCGCCGGCGCCCAGGTCGACGACCGCGCTTGATTCGCCCGTCCTTAAGACCCGCGCTCGATACAAGGCGGCGCCTACGGCGAGCGATTCGCCGAAGTGCCGCGTCTGCACCTCTTCGTAGTCGGTGACACTGGTGAGGCTGACCCGCCGATTGGCGGCGATGAGACGGCGGTAGTACTCCTCGAATTGGTGGACTTGGCTGGCGCTGAGGGGAAGGCCGAGGGCTTCAGCGATGCGGGGCAGAACCTCCATGGGCATCGCTATCGTCACCCTGTCATTATGTTTATACCGCCCACCGAGGCTGTAACACTGGCAGCGCGCGGCCCGTCTTAAGTTATGGAAAGCAGCAGAGCGGGGAGTGCCGGCCTGGAACACCAACTCCCCGCCCCGAGCACGTCCGGGCCCGGTATCGGGCCCTAACGCTATTTGGATTATACCACGTTTGTCAAGACGTTATGACAACCTCTTCTAGTAAGATAGTTCGCCCTTGGCGGCCCGCGGTGCTGGCAGTCGTGCTGATAGCGGGGCTTCTTCTGTTCCTGGCCACCTCCCCTCTCAGGGCCGTCGGGCAGGCACCCCTTCTCGCCGGCGAGGAACAGGCTCTCCTGGACTTGATCAACGCCTACCGCGTGCAGAACGGACTCTCGGCCCTAAATGTTTCCC
>JAUYDU010000040.1 GCA_030691665.1 Chloroflexota bacterium | reverse complement strand
GACCATGCGTTGGTCGTGGTCGTAGCCGGCGGCTTGCCAGAAGGCCATCGCCTGTTCCTCGCTCTTGGCGACGAGGGCGGTGATGCGGCGAGCCCCTCTGGCCCGAAGCCGCCGCTCGACCTCGGCTACGAGGGCGCGGGCGATGCCTCGGCGGCGGTAGGCAGGGAGCACTGCCAGGCGGTACATGTTGCCTCGCCAGCCGTCCCAGCCGCCGATGATGGTGCCGACGAGGCGTCCTTCTTCCTCCGCCGCCAGGAACAGCCCCGTGTTCTCGCCCACCAGTCGGTGGAGCTGCTGAAGGGTGTCGGTGTGGCTGGCGATGGCCTCGGCCTCGCGCCAGAGGTCGAGCACCGCCGGGCAGTCCTCGAGTGTGCAGTCGCGGATTCGGTAGGTCTGGTGCATGGCCGACGCTCCTGATGGGTTCACTGCCACCCCAGCCTGTCCGCCCTGCGGACTCCGCCTCTGCGGATGGCGGAGAAGGCTGGGGCATGGAAAACGGAACCTGCCTGTCGGCAGGCAGGGATGCGCCTTTGGCGCAACCCGCGCTCCGCCAAGGCAGGCCCGATGATCTTCAGCTACGATTCGTGATGGGCCAGCGTTGACCTCACTTGGGGTCTAGTCTAGCATTTTAGACGGGGAAAGGTGCGACATGCCGCTCTACGAATACTACTGCCGCCGATGCGAGAGCAAGTTCGAGCTGCTGCGCTCTATGAGCCGCTCCGACGAGCCGGCCACCTGCCCCAGCGGGCACGAGGGGGCGCAGCGGGTGCTCTCCCTTTTCTCGTCGTTCAGCAAAGGGGCGGACGGGTCCAGCATGCCGCTGGGCGGCGGCAGTGCCTGTGCCGCCTGTACCTCCGCCAACTGCTCCACCTGCGACCTGGTGTAGTGGAGGGCTTGCGCCACCGCCACAGGCGGATCAGCCTCCGGCTGAGGAGGCGCATCCGCCTTCGGCGGAGAAGCCTTCCGCTACAGGGCCTGTGGGGTCTGATCTAGGCCCTAGGCTGCTGTGCCACCAGCGTTGTCAGCGTCAGGGGGCGCCTGACCCGCAGGTAGATCGCCGACAGCGCCGCCAATAGCGCCGCTTCCAGGGCGGCCAGGCCGGCCACCAGCATGGCGGCGTCGAACCAGAAATCGTGGGGGAACATCTGGATGAGGTGATCGGTATCGGGGTTCAACCTCCAGAGGTCGTTGGTGAAGGCCAGGAAGTGAAAGCGCAGGAAGAGTTCATCGAATCCCACCTGGGCGAGGAGGGCGAAGAGGGTCAGCAGGCCTAGGGTGAGTAGGGAGGCTGCGAGGAGCATGCGGGCGAGGAGCCGCAGGGGAGCCTCGCGGGCCCAGATGAACACGCCCACCACGAACACCAGGGCGAAGGCCAGGGACGCCTCCTGTAGGCGAAAGACGGTGCGAAAGAGAGCCTTGACGTCGGCGAGGTGGGCCGTCTCGCGGTCGTTGAACAGGGACAGCGGCCGTCCGTCCTGCTGCACGGTGATTCGGATGGTCTGCTCGTCGTTGTTGAAGTAGGCGATCAGTTCATCAGCCCCCCGGTCCAGTTCGCTGCGGGCGATGCCGGTGGTGGCCTCGGCGTCGTAGGTGTCGAAGCTGTAGCGATACAGGCGCGACTCGCTGGCGGCCCAGCGGACATTGGTGGTGATCAGCAAGAGAGGGATGCTGATGAGAAAGAAGAGCGTGGCCGCTCGGCGGATGAGGCTCAGCTTGCATCTCCTCTCCAGCCCGCCAGAGGCGAGCAGGCGGGTCTAAGATCATGGTAGAAGGCGCTATTAGTCTTGTCAATGAGAAGCGGCTGTCTCTATAATCGGGCGATACGAGGAAGGAAGGGGGAAGAGGGAAGAAGGAAGGACGAGAGCATGGAGATGGCGGAAGGGGAGCTGCGTACGTTCGAGGGGTTGCGGGGGATCATCGCCCGTCTGCGGGGGCCCGACGGCTGCCCCTGGGATCAGGTGCAGACCCACGCCTCGCTCAAGCCCTATCTGCTGGAGGAGGCCTACGAAGCGCTGGCCGCCCTGGACGAGGGCGACGCCGACAAGCTGTGCGATGAACTAGGTGACCTTCTGCTGGAGATGCTCCTGCACGTCCAGATCGCGGAGGAGGCGACGGAGTTCGCCCTGGGGGATGTGATCTATGGCATCGCCACCAAGCTGGTGCGCCGCCATCCTCACGTCTTCGGCGATGCCCGGGTCGATTCGCCGGAAGAGGTGATGGTTCGCTGGGAGGCGCTGAAGCGGCAGGAGCGGGGCGAGGGGGGCTCGGCCCTGGCCGACATGCCACAGGCGATGCCTGCGCTGGCCTATGCCCAGCGCGTGCTGGACCGGGCGGCGCGCGTCGGCTTCGAGTGGCCGCGGACGGAGGACGTGCTGGCCAAGCTGGCGGAGGAGCTGAAGGAGCTGGCCCAGGCGGAGGATGCCGCCCAGCGGCGCGAGGAGCTGGGTGACGTATTGTTTCTGCTGGTCAACCTGGCTCGCTACCTGGAGATCGACGCGGAAGAGGCCTTGCGCCAGGCGAACCGGAAGTTCTGCCAGCGCTTCACGACCATGGAGGCTCTGGCTCAGGAGAGGGGGCGCAGCCTCGCTGATCTGCTCCTGGCAGAACAGGAAGCATTGTGGGAGGCGGCGAAGGAGCGGCTGCGACCCTGATTGGGGGGGCATTGAGGATTTGGTTGATCTCTGCGGGTTGAAACCCGCAGCTTCTGTCCAAGCCGCGGGTTCCAAGGGGAGGGGAAGTCTATTCTCTTGGTGGCGATGGGGCTAGTAGCCGCTGCTGGAGCCGGTCTGGGTGCTGCTGCCCGCCGGCAGGCGGGACTGGGCGGCGCCAACCGTGATCTTCCCCGTCATGGCCGAGGGGTGGATGTCGCACTGGAAGTAGTAGTCGCCAGCCTGAGCGATGGTGGCGCTGAGGACTCCGGTGCTGCCCGCGGGTACGCGGTCGGGCTGGGTCACGGCGATAGAGTCGCCGCCCTTCTTGGTGTAGATGTGCAGGTTGTGGGTGACCTGGGCGTCGTTCTTCAGCCTGATGGTGAAGGGCTGACCGGCTGCGACCTGGAGGCTGGCCTTGTCGAAGGCGATACCCCTGGCGGTCACTTCGAGCTGCTGGGCTCCGGCTGCGGCTGTCCCGGCGGCGGTAGCGGTGGCTGCGGGGGAAACGCGGGCTGCTGGTGAGCGTGTTGCCGTAGCCTGTTCGCCGCCTCCCCCGCCACAGGCGGCGGCGAAAACGGCCAGCACGGTCGCTATCAGGACGGGCAGGAGCCATAGACGCTGGCTCACGAGAGTACCTCCCGGTGTTTGGAGGCCTGAAGGCCTCCGCTACGTATCTGCTTGTTATACGCAGGGAGAGCCGCTTCGGATTTGCGAGAAGCGGGGCAATTGGGCGAGGTTTTCCGCCAGGAACCACTGAACCGCGAACCCAAAAGTCAGCGCCGGTTGCGGGTTCAAAGATTTGTTGGTTCGCGTCCGCTCCTAGCCCGTCGACGGGCCCAGGCCAGGCCGGCCAGACTGCCGCCGGCTGCCAGGGTCACGGCCGCTATTCCGCCGACGGCATACCACCACGGGGAGCCGTTGCCGCCGCCCTTCGTGGTCGTGCCGGGAGCGATGCCTGCGGCGGGGGTGAAGGTTGGCGCCACAGGCACCGCCGTCAGGGTGTGAGCGGTGGGGATGGGCTTTGCTGGCGTGGGCGTAGATAGGGGCGTGGTCGTGTCCTGCGCTGGCGTGGTGGTGGGGGGCGGCGTCTGCGTCGGCTCGGGGGTTGAGGGGGTCGGCGTCTCTGGCGGCGGCTCGGGAGTGGGAGAAAGGGTTGGCTCGGGCGATAGTGTCGCGGTGGGGGACGGCTGGCCTACCGTGATGCGGACGGAGTCTGTCAGAGCCGGGTCGATGCAGGTGAAGTTGTCGCTGTAGGCCAGGCAGACGGAGATGGTGTGCTCCCCATCGGTCACGCCGGCGAACGTCTCCGAGAGGCGCCCGGAGGGGATGACGCTGTCTTCGCCCAGGGGGGCGGGCTGGTCGAAGGTGGGTTGGGCGTCCAGCCAGTAGATGATCTGGCCGGCGTTGGGCTTGTGCGGCTCCAAGGGCGGCTGCATCTCGAAGCCACTGATGGCGACGCTCACTGTAACGTCAGGGCCGGCGAGCACGTCGCCGTCGGCAGGGGCGGTGATGACGATAGATGGCCCCTCCTGGGCCAGTCCGCGCGAGGCGGACGCAAGAGCCAGCGCCAGGCCCGTCGCCAGGAGGAGCAGGCGCGGGCGGATAAGGAATCGAGGCAACGATTTGTTCTTTGCGGTCATTCAGTTGGATAGACGTTTCACCCTGGCAAACGTTTCATCTCTGCTCAAAGTTAAGGGGAAGTTGAGGAAGTCGCGTTGACGGTCTGGAGGGCCGGGTGACATACTGGTTCTGCGGAAGCTCATCGGCTCATTACTGGTTGGTACATTCATCAGGACCCCAGACTGATGTCATGAGTAAGATAGTTTGATACAGGGCAGGGCTGAAGCCCTGCAGCTACGACCCTATCTGCCCTCCGCTCCGTAGCTGCAGACCTTCAGGTCTGCCTACAGAGGACAACCTGCGCCGTCGCACTACTTAGTCCATGACCATAGGGCTGGGGCAGGCCGGCAGGAGTCTGTTTGGTTGGCGAGGAAGAGGGCGCCCTACGAGATCTGGGAGCACACGGCCGATGTGGGCGTGGTGGCGCACGGCTGCACTCTGGCCGAGGCCTTCGTCCATGCGGCGGAGGGCATGTTCTCGATCATGGTGAACCTGGACGGTGTGCGCGAGGTGGAACAGCGGTCGATGGCGGTGGCGGGCCACGACTGGCCCAGCCTGCTGGTGGCCTGGCTGTCGGAGCTTCTCTACTTCTCGGACGTGGATGGGCTCGTGTTCAAGCGATTCGAGATCGAGGAGATGCAGCCGTATTCGCTGAAGGCCAGCGCGCACGGCGAAAAGATAGACCGCCAGCGCCACAAGCTGGGGCCGGGAGTGAAGGCTGTCACCTACCACATGCTGGAGGTGGGTGAGGACGAGGGGGGGTATCAGGTGCGGGTGCTGCTGGATATCTAGGCAGGGGGGAGAACCCAGAACCCAGAACCTAGAACCCAGAACCAACAAACCGGGGAATCAGAAGACGGGGGTGGTGGCAGATGACTAAGAACTGGAAGCAGATCCTGAAGAGGGTGGACGAGCTCCGCTGGGAGCTGCCCCGCGACTATAAGCCGGGCATGCGCGTTCCGGGGCGTGTCTACGCCAGCGAGCAGATGATGGACGTGCTGTCCGAGGACCAGGCGATCGAGCAGGTGGCCAACGTGGCCTTTCTGCCGGGGAT
>JAUYDU010000319.1 GCA_030691665.1 Chloroflexota bacterium | reverse complement strand
GATTGTTCGATGTCATTGAGCTTGTCTCACAAACCCTCCGCGTGATGTTGGGGGTGGCGCTTTGTGCCCCTGCTGACAAGGGACGCGGCCGTTTTGCGTCCTTCAGCCGAAGGATGGGGCCGAGAGGACTTTGCCACCCGGGTCAGTTCCACCGTGCCTTGGCCCAGCCCCAGGGAGCTAACCCGCTCCGCCATAGCTTCAGCAGGTTGTGGGTCGTCGCCACCAGGGATGCCTCACTGGTGGCTGCTTCAAGCCCCCGTCTCATAAACCGCCGCAAGCCCTGTCCTTCCTTGATCTGGCCAAACACCGGCTCCACCATAATACCCCGCTTCTTATATGAGGCCCGCCCTCCCCCGTATCTCAGTACGGGGTTCCGCTCCATCCTGTCCCTTGGGCTCAGCCCCTGGGGAATGCGCCCCCGAGGACATCCTCGCTCCCGCAACAGCTTCCGTTGCTTCCAGTCCTTGGTAGTTGCGATGAGGAGCTCTGTCCTTTCCGGATCGCTCCAATTGGTCACGTTGGCCTCACTCCAGTAGCCCGCATCGGCTAATGCCGTCCTGGGACGGTCCTCTATTCCCGCCGCCTCCAGCGTGCGCTCCAGTGCCTCCATCATGGGCTTCAGTTGCTGCACGTCGTTGGCCTCCTGGGTCACCCCTACCGCTACTATGATCTGGTCCTGACTCACCGCCGCCTGCACGTTGTACCCCTGCACATAGCCCTGACGGGTCTTCATGATCCGGCTATCGGGATCGGTGACGTTAGCCTTAGCCCCCTCCTCAGGAGCTGAGGCTACTTCCTTGAGCTTCCTGCCTCGCTTCTTCTTCCCTGTAGCTGCCTCCTCCGCTTGCCGCTGCTCCACGTGTTCTTGGGCCACTCTCGCCGCCTCCCGGGCTTCCCTCTCTAGACGCGCCTTGGCCTCCTGGAGCCGCTTCAACCGCTCTGCCCGTCGCCCTAGACCCTCAGGTATCTCGTCACCCCGGCGCTCGGGGCCAAAGAGGGCATCCTCCTCCGCGTCCACCTTCTTGGCCTCGGCTAGCATCTTCCGCACCCCTTCCTCAAGGGCTTCGTAACTCCGGTTGGCGGCCAAGGAGGCGTTGGCGGCTACTTTACTCCCATCCAGCGCCACTACCCCCAACTTCACCAGGCCCGCCTCGCGGCACATCCGCAGCACTTGCACGAAGAGCCTTTCCAATCTCTTCTCGTGTTCCGCCCGAAAGCGACAGATGGTCCGGAAATCCGGCTGTTGGTTGGCTGCCACCACCCGGAAGCCTATGTCCCGCTCCAACGCCCACCCGATGCGGCGAGAACTGCGGACACCCTGGCAATAGGCGTAAAGCAACACGCCCACCATCATGGCAGGGTCGTAGGCAGCGGCACCCCACCCGTCGTCCCGATAGACGGCGTAGAACTCCATCAGGTCCATCTGCCCTACAGCATCCAGAACAAACCAGGCCAGGTCGCCTTCCCCCAGCCACTCCCTGAGTGATGGTGGCAAGAGGTAGCTTTGCTCTCGATCACACGGTAGCAGGTTATAGGCCATGCCTTGTTCTCCCTCCACAAACGTTCCTACAAGTCTACCACCGCTACCACCGTCCCGAAAGGGGGTTTATGGGACAAGCTCTATTGTGCCGGGAATGCCGGTTATGGGCACGGGCTGTCTCTGTCATTGCGAGCGAAGCGAAGCAATCCGTTCCCCGGGGCTGAAGGCTGCGGATTGCTTCGTCGCCCTTCGGGCTCCTCGCAATGACAATCCGGAGCCTGCATTTTCATCCTTCGTGGTGCCCCGACGCAATCGGGGCGTGAAAGATTCCAGGAAAGGACCGTCGAGGGGGCTTCGCCCCTTCCGCCCCTGCTATTTCTGAGGCAAGGGGCGTTTGGCCTGGCGGATGCGTTCCTCTTCCTCGGCGTGAAGGATGCGGCGGAGGTCGATGACCTGGTCGCGGAGCATAGCTGCCTTTTCGAACTCCAGACCGCGGGCGGCGGCCTTCATCTGGGACTCCAGGTCCTTGATGAGCCGAGCTATCTCTCCCTTGGACATGGTTGCCGCCACTCCGTATGGGGCCTTGGCCTCAGCCACCACCCTCACTCGAGCAGCGATGTCCTTGATGGCCTTCTTGATCCCCTGCGGGGTGATGCCGTGCTCCTGGTTGTAGGCCATCTGAATCTTGCGGCGGCGATAGGTCTCCTGGATGGCGCGGCGCATGGACTCGGTAACCCTATCGGCATACATGATGACGTGCCCCTCGACATGGCGGGCGGCGCGGCCCATGGTCTGGATCAGGGAGCCCTCGGACCTGAGAAAGCCCTCTTTGTCGGCGTCCAGGATGGCCACCAGGCTCACCTCGGGCAGGTCCAGGCCCTCTCGAAGCAGGTTGATCCCCACCACCACATCGTAGGTCCCCAGGCGAAGGTCGCGGAGGATCTCCACTCGGTTCAGGGTCTCGATCTCCGAATGGAGGTAGTGGGTCTTGATGCCCATCTCCTGGAGGTAGTCGGCCAGCTCCTCGGCCATGCGTTTGGTCAGGGTGGTAACCAGGCAGCGCTCCCCCCGGTCCACCCGGGTCTTGATCTCCGCGATGAGGTCGTCGATCTGGCCCTCCGTGGGTTTCACCTGGATAGTGGACTCCAGGAGGCCGGTGGGGCGGATGATCTGCTCCGCCACCTGTTCCGAATGTTCGTATTCATAGGGGCCCGGGGTGGCGGAGACGTAGACCACCTGATTGACCATCTCCTCGAACTCGGTGAAGTTCAGGGGGCGGTTGTCCAGGGCCGAGGGGAGGCGGAAGCCGTAGTCCACCAGGGTCTGCTTACGAGCGATGTCGCCGTGATACATGCCCCGCACCTGGGGCAGGGTGATGTGGGACTCGTCCACAAAGACGAGGAAGTCCTGGGGGAAATAGTCCAGGAGAGTCCAGGGGCGGCTACCCGGGGGGCGGCGGGCCAGGTGGCGGGAGTAGTTCTCCACCCCGGAGCAGTAGCCTGTCTCCTGAAGCATCTCCAGGTCATAGTTGGTGCGGGCCTCCAGGCGCTGGGCCTCCAGGAGCTTCCCCTGGGCCTTGAGCTCGGCCACCCTCTCCACCAGCTCGACCTTGATGTCCTCCATGGCGGCCGCCAAGTGCTCGGCGGAGGTGACGAAGTGCTTGGCGGGGTAGATGTCCACGCGCTCCCGCGGGGTGAGGACCTCGCCGGTGAGGGGGTCCACCTCCACGATGCGCTCGATCTCGTCCCCCCAGAGCTCCACCCGTATGGCCAGGTCCTCGTAGGCGGGCTGGATCTCCAGGGTATCGCCCCGGACGCGGAAGCGGCCCCGGGTGAAGTCCACATCGTTGCGCTCGTATTGCATGTCCACCAACTGGCGGAGGAGGCGGCTGCGGTTGTAGCGCTCGCCCTGCTTCAGGGTGACCACGAAGCTGTGATATTCCTCGGGGGAGCCCAGGCCGTAGATGCAGGAGAC
>JAUYDU010000300.1 GCA_030691665.1 Chloroflexota bacterium | reverse complement strand
CTCATCGAGCGGGCGGTCCGCAACGGCCTGGAGGTGATCGCCCTCACCGACCACGACTGCACCGACGGCATCCCCGAGGCCCAGGAGTCGGCACGGCAGCACCCCCAACTGCTCCTGATCCCCGGCGTTGAGCTGAGCACCGATGTACCTCACAGCGAGGTCCACGTGCTCGGCTACTTTCTCCGCTGGCAGGAGCCCCGCTTCCAGAGCCGTCTGGCTCGCTTCCGCCGCTCGCGGTTGCAGCGCGGCCGGAAGATGCTGGCCAAGCTCAAGCGCCTGGGCATCGACCTCTCCTGGCAGCGGGTGCAGGAGATCGCCGGCGACGGTGCCATCGGCCGCCCCCACGTGGCGCTGGCCATGCTCGAGGCCGGCCACATCTCCTCCCTCGACGAGGCCTTCGAGCGCTACATCGGCCGCAACGGCCCCGCCTACGCAGAGCGCGAGAAGCTGACCCCCGTCGAAGCGACCCGCCTCCTGGTCGGCGCCGGCGGCCTGCCCGTCCTGGCCCACCCTCGCGAGCTGCCGGACCTGTACCCCCTGGTTGTCGAACTCAAGGAAGCGGGCCTGGTCGGCCTGGAGGTCTACTATCAGGACTACGATGACCAGGCTGTCGGGCGTCTCCTGGAAGTCGCCCACAAGCACGACCTGTTGCCCCTGGGCGGCAGCGATTTCCACGGCATCGGCGGGGCCCACGAGCGCGATCTAGGCGACATCCCCCTCCCCTTCGAGCCCGTCCAGCAGCTCATCGCCCTGGCCCGCCAGCGCCAGAGCGAGAACGCTTCGCTCTAGCCAGACAGCCGCCTGGCCCGCCACCCCCTCTTGTTGTCGCCGAACTGCTATTCTTTGTCCGCCAACACCTTGACAGGATACTCCCCATGGTGTAGGCTGGCGCTCACAGGGGGAAGTGGCAAGCGGCAACCGGTTGCCGCCCGCCGCAACCTGGAGCCGTTCGATGAAGAGGGTCTACCCGAAAGAACAAGTCTGCATCGGTTGCCGCCTGTGCGAGGTGCACTGCGCGGTGGAGCATTCCACCTCCAGGGACATCCTCAAGGCGTTCCTGCGGGAACAGCCCCGCCCGCTGGCGCGCATTCGCGTCCAGAAGAACGGCTACACGTTCGTGGCCGTGCAGTGCGTTCACTGTCCTGAGGCTCCTTGCGTCTACGCCTGCCTTACCGGCGCCATGGCCAAGGACCCCATCAGCGGCGTCGTCACTGTGGACCCGGACAGATGCGTCGGCTGCTGGACGTGCATCATGGTCTGCCCCTACGGGGCGATCCGCCGAGAAGCAGAGAGCCACACCATCGTCAAGTGCGACCTCTGCCCCGGCCAGCCCCTGCCCGTCTGCGTCGCCAACTGCCCCAACGAGGCGCTGGTGTTTGCGGAGGACGGAGCGAATGCCTAGGAGAGCGTCAAAGACAGAGGCCGGTATGCCGAAGACCAGATATCTGATCATCGGCAACTCCGCCGGCGGCATCGGTGCCGCTGAGGCCATTCGCCAGCTCGACAGCGAGGGTAGCCTCACCATCATCTCCGACGAGCCGTACCTCACCTACTCCCGCCCGCTGATCTCCGAGTACCTGGCCGGCGAGTGCTCCCTCGACAGCATGCTCTACCGGCGGCCGGACTTCTACGCCAGGAATCGCATCCAAACGATCCTCGGCCGCAAGGCCATAGGCATCGACTTCGCCGGCAAGCTCGTCGAGCTGGACGACGGCGGGCGGATAGCCTGGCAGAAGCTCCTCCTGGCCACCGGCGGCACCCCCATCGCGCCCCCCGTCAAGGGCGTGGACAAGGGCGGCGTCTTCACCTTCACCACCATCGACGACGCCGAAAGGATAAGGAAAGCCATCAGCCCGGCTTCCACAGCCGTCGTCATCGGCGGCGGCCTCATAGGCATGAGTGTTACCCGCCCCCTGGTCAAGTGCGGGGTGACCGTGATCATGGTGGAGCTGCTGGATAGAGTCCTTAGCACCATGCTCGATGCCCAGGGTTCCCGCCTGGCGGAGGCCGAGCTGCAAAGAAACGGAGTCACCCTCATCACCGGCCAGACCATCAGCGAGATCGTTGGCAGGCCGGAGGACGAGGGGCAGGTGGGTGGGGTGATCCTGGACGACGGCCGCCGGCTCCCCTGCGACCTGGTCGTGTTCGCCATCGGTGTGCGCCCTCGCCTGGAGCTCGTCGCCGGCTCTGCCGTGGCGACCAACAGAGGCATCATCGTCGACCGGCGGATGGCCACCAGCGTTCGCGATGTCTACGCCTGCGGCGATGTGGCCGAGGCCTTCGATTTCGTCCACAAGGGCAACCGCGTCATCCCCGTCTGGCCCAACGCCTACCTGGGGGGGAGGATTGCCGGCCAGAACATGGCTGGCCTGGCCTCCAAGCACACCGGCGGCACCGCCATGAACTCCCTCAACTGCTTCGGACTCTCCATTGTGTCGGCCGGCATGATGGACCCGCCAGATGACCCAACCTACGAGGTTCTGAGCACCGGCCCCAGCGCCGCCAGCTATCGAAAGATCGTCCTTAAGAACAACCGCGTCGTGGGGATGATCTTCATCGGTGAGATCGAAAGGTCAGGCGTGGTGTTCGGCCTCATGAAGGATGGCATCAACGTAGGCAGCTTCAAGGAGTCGCTGCTTGCCAGGGACTTTGGCCTGAGCTACTTCCCCGACCACCTGCGCCGGGAAAGGCTGGGAGCGCCACCGCCCGCGGCAACGCTCGTGGCGGCCGCCGCCGCCGGGGCGGAAGAGACGGTCATGGCGGAATAGGGGGGCGCGCGATGAGCTGCAAGACGAAGTTCGAAAACCCCTACGGCGACGACAAGGTGATCTCCGCCTGCTCTCTGTTCGGGATGATGGATACGTCCGGCAGGAGGTTTTCCGGCCGAGATGCGATCAGGGCCATCGCCAACATGCACGAGCGCGGCAACGGCCTCGG
>JAUYDU010000294.1 GCA_030691665.1 Chloroflexota bacterium | reverse complement strand
AAAGCCTCTCCATCGGCTGTGGGGTGCCAAAATGTCATCCGTATCCGGACAGTTGACGCGGTGAGTTATTTGGGCCAGCCTTGAGGCATATGCCCTCATCGAGGCCCAGCCTTGATTACCTATCTCCTTCTGCTCTGCTCTCTCCTGCACAACACTCTACGCTCCCGGCACGATCTTCTCCTTGAGAATTCCGCCCTCCGTCAGCAACTCGCCGTGCTTTCCCGCCAGTCGCGTAGACCAAGGCTTAGGCCAGATGACCGCCTCTTCGGGCTGCCCCGCCACGGGCAGGCCGGATCATCGCTCGACCAGTGCTAAGTGGTCTGCACCACGAGTACGATTGCGTGGCTGCTTGACCCGCCAAGACACAGATGGAATATTGGCACCCCGCAGCCGACCTAGGGCGAGGGGATAGGCCAGCATCGAATCTGACGTGGGGGGCGCAGCCTCGCCCCTTCTACCATAGATCGCTGAGACCCCATCGCTCCGGCATCCCTCTGGACGGAGCGAGCAGCCCTGATATAATGGCGGCGGGTGTGACCAAGATGAGTCGCGTTGTCTTCGAACGGGTGACCAAGCACTTCGGCGAGGTAGTCGCCGTCGACGACCTGTCGCTGGAGGTGCACGACCAGGAATTCCTCGTTCTGCTGGGCCCGTCGGGCTGCGGTAAGTCCACGGCCTTGCGCCTGGTGGCCGGCCTCGAGGAGCCCACAGCGGGCACCATCGTTATCGGCGACCGCGTAGTGAATAACGTCGAGGCTAAGAACCGAGACTTGGCCATGGTGTTCCAGGACTACGCCCTCTATCCCCACATGTCCGTCTACGACAACCTGGCCTTCAGCCTCCGCATGCGCCGTATCCCCCGACAGGAGCGACAACAACGGGTGCTGGAGGCAGCCCGCATCCTGGGCCTGGAGGAACTGCTGCGGCGCAAGCCGGCCCAACTCTCCGGTGGCCAGCGCCAGCGAGTGGCCCTGGGACGGTCCATCGTCCGCCAGCCTTCGGTCTTCCTCATGGATGAGCCGCTGTCCAACCTGGATGCCAAGCTGCGGGTGCAGACGCGCCGCGAGCTCATCAAGCTCCATCGGCGGCTCCAGACCACCTTCATCTACGTGACCCACGACCAGGTGGAGGCCATGACCATGGGGGAGCGCATCGCCATCCTGTGCGACGGGGCCCTCCAGCAGCTGACCACCCCCCGGGAGGTCTACGAGCGGCCGGCCAACCTCTTCGTGGCGGCCTTCATCGGCAGCCCGGCCATGAACTTCTTCCAGGCGGAGTTGGAGCGCGAGGCCGATCGGCTGGTGGCCCGCAGCGACGGCGTCGAGTTCCCCCTGTCGCCAGCCCAGGCCCAGGCTTTGGCGGCGCTGCCGACACGGAACGTCACCATCGGTGTGCGGCCGGAACACATCGGCCTCGGCGGGGAGCTAGCGAAGGCTGGTCGGGCTGTGCTCGCCGTCGTCGTGGATATGGTGGAATCGCTGGGGTCCGAGCAGCACGTCACCTTCTCCAACGGGGACAGCAGCATCCAGGCCCGCCTCGACCCCTCGCTAGCGCTGCGCGAGGGGGAGAAAGTGCTGCTGATGTTCGCCCACGAGCATCTCCACTTCTTCGACCCGGAGACGGGCCTGCGTGTCGAGGACAAGTGAGGCGGGGCGTTGGCCGTTACCACCACTGAGCCCCTCCCTGTCCTGCCGCTGGCCGGACTGGCCGCCCGCGGGCTGGCCCAGCTCAAGCGCCTGGCGTTCGCCCTCATCTTCCTGTCGCCCTCCATCATCCTCTTCGGCGTCTTCATCTTCTACCCGCTGGTGAAGTCGGTCTACCTGGGCTTCTACGAGACGGATCCCCTGGGCAACCAGGGCGATTTCGTGGCCCTGGACCAGTACCGCACCGTCCTCACCTCGGAGGACTTCCGCCACGCCCTCTGGATTACCGTCCTCTTTACCCTGTACACGGTGCCGCCGGGCATCGTCCTCGGCCTGGGCCTGGCGATGCTGGCCAACCAGAAGCTGCCGGGGATATCCATCTTTCGCACCGCGTTTTCCTCCACGGTGGCGACTTCGGTGGCGGTGGCTTCGATGATGTGGCTGACGCTCCTCAACCCTTCTGTCGGGCTCATCAACTACTTCCTCCAAGAGGCAGACCTGCCCCGCATAGACTGGCTCAATGACCCCGACTGGGCCCTCCTCGCCGTCTCCCTGACGACCATCTGGTTGAACCTGGGGCTGGCCACCATTGTCTTCCTGGCGGGCCTCCAGTCCATCCCGGAGCGCCTGTACGAGAGCGCCCGTATCGACGGGGCCGGTCGCTGGGCCACCTTCCTCCACGTGACCCTGCCCATGCTCTCGCCTACGCTGCTGTTCGTGACGGTGGTGGGTACCATCCTGGCGTTCGAGTCCTTCGGCCAGATCCACATCCTCACCCGCGGCGGCCCCCTGGACGCCACCACCGTCATCGTCTACTCCATCTGGCAGGAGGCGTTCCAGCGTTTCGACTACGGCGTGGCGGCGGTGCAGGCGGTAGGGCTGTTCATACTGGTGTTGGGCCTGACCGGCCTTCAGATCCGCTTCCTGGAACGACGGGTGTTCTATCAATAAGCCATGGTCACCACCACTGAGACGCTGACGGCCAGGAAGAGCGCCTGGCGACGTGCCCTGCGTAGCGCCTGGGGACGCCCCTGGGGACGTTACGCCCTGCGCTACGCCGTGCTCGTGGTAGCCGCGGCTGTGGTGGTGCTGCCCATCTACATGACGGTGGTGAACAGCCTGCTGCGCAAGGAGTCCATCATCGCCTACCCGCCCGAGCTATTCCCCTTCGACCCTCAGTGGGGCAACTTCCGGCGGGCCCTGGACGAGGTGCCGCTGGCCCGCTACATGTTGAACAGCCTCATCATGTCCGGCCTCATCGTCATCGGCCAGTTGCTGACCTCCGCCCTGGCGGCCTACGCCTTCGCCTTCCTGCGCTTTCCGGGGCGGACCTTCCTGTTCCTGCTCTTCCTCTCCACTCTTATGGTGCCCTGGGAAGTGGCCATCATCCCCAACTTCCAGACCATCCAGCGGCTGGGGTGGCTGGACTCCTACCAGGCCCTGACCATCCCCTTCCTGGCCAGCGCGTTCGGCACCTTCCTCCTGCGCCAGCACTTCCTGACCATCCCCCGCGAGCTGCGGGACGCCGCCGCCATCGACGGCTACGGCCACGGCCGCTTCCTCCTGTTCGTGGTGCTGCCTCTCTCACGGCCGGTGCTGGCTTCTCTGGCCGTGTTCTCCTTCCTCCTGGCTTGGAACCAGTACCTCTGGCCCCTGCTGGTGACCAACGAAGACAACATGCGCACCGTTCAGATCGGCCTGGCCGCCCTACGCGGCCGCGAGATCGATTCGTTCAACGTGGTCATGGCTGGCACGCTCATCGCCGCCATGCCCATGCTGGCGATGCTGGTTCTGTTCCAGGGCCAGCTTGTGCGGGGCCTGACCGCTGGCGCCGTTAAGCGCTAGCAGGGAGGGGAGCCATGAAGAGGACCTTGGCGTTCCTGGCGATCTTGCTCCTGGCGCTGGGCCTAGCCGCTTGCGGTGGCGGCACAACGGAAGGCCCAGAAGCCAGCGCGACTCCCCAAGTGGGGACGACCGCCACCCCATCGGGCGGGACGGTGGAGATTAGCTTCTGGCACGCGATGACCGCGGCCAACCAGGACACCCTCAAGGCCCTCACCGACCGCTTCAACGCCTCGCAGGACGAGGTGAAGGTCAAGCTTCAGTTCCAGGGGAATTACGAAGAGAACCTGAACAAGCTCCTGGCTGCTCGCGGTGGGGGCAACGTGCCGGCCCTCATCCAACTGGACGAAGCCAGCATCCAACGTATGGTGGACAGCGGCTTGATCACGCCGGTGCAGGAGTTCATCGACCGGGAGAGGTACGACCTGTCCGACTTCATTGAGCGAATCATCAGCTACTACACGTTGAAGGACACGCTGTATGGGATGCCCTTCAACGTCTCCAACCCCATTCTCTACTATAACAAGCTGGACTTTCTGGAGGTGGGGCTGGACCCGGAACGGCCCCCGCGCACCTTGGACGAAGTCCGCCAGTACTGCGATAAGCTCACTATCCGCGAGAGTTCAGGCAGGATCAGCCGCCGCTGCATCTCCCTGGAGATCGGGGACGGGTCTTGGTACTTCGAAGAGGTGCTGGTCAAGTACGGCGCGCTCTACGTCAACAACGGCAACGGCCGCGATGCCCGCGCCAGCGAGGCGGTGTTCAACGGGCCGGAGGGCCGGGAGTTCTTCCAGTGGTGGCACGACCTGGTGACCAGCGGCCAGGCACTGAACGTGGGCCGCAACCCGGATGGCAGTCAGCACTTTGTGGCCATGGGGGCACACCAGGTGTCGATGACCATTGGCACGTCCGCCGCCCTGCGGTCTATCTTCAACGTGCTGGAGCTGGGCCAGGTGAAGGACGTGGAACTGGGCACGGGACCCCTGCCCGGCATCGAAGGCAGCAGCGGCGGCACGTCGCCAGGGGGCGGCGTTCTGTGGATCCTGAAGGACCGCCCCCAGGCTGAGCAGGAGGCCGCCTGGAAGTACATCAAGTACCTGGTAGACCCGCAGCAGCAGGCGGACTGGTACGCGGGCAGCGGCTACTTCCCCATCCGCCGCTCGGCCTACGACCTGCCCGCGGCCAAGGAGGCGGAGGCCAAGTACCCCCACCTGAAGGTCGCGCCCCAACAGTTCTTGGAGACGCCGCCAGACGCCATGCAGGGGCCGCTCGTCGGGCCCTTCGTGGCGGTGCGGGAACTGATCCGGCGGGCGATCGAGCAGACGATCCAAGGCTCCGACCCAACGCAGGTCCTGGATGCCGCCGCCCGCCAGGCCACGGAGGAGATCCAGGAGTACGCAGAGCGAGTCGGCGACTGAGGGAGAGGGAGGTGGAGCGGTTTCGGGTAGGAGGGATAGCCATGAAGAGGGCCTTCATGTTCCTGGCGATCTTGCTTCTGGCGCTGGGCCTGGCCGCTTGCGGTGGCGGCGAGGAAGGCACCACCACGGGAGCGGAAGGCACTGCCACCCCCGCGGGTAAGACGGTGAAGATCACCTTCTGGCACGCCATGGGCGCGGCTAATCAGGAGACCCTGAAGCGACTCACCGACCAGTTCAACGCCTCCCAGACCGAGGTGCAGGTAGAGCTCCAGTTCCAGGGCACCTACGAGGACAACCTGAACAAGCTGGTGGCCTCTCGCGCTTCGGGCGACGTGCCAGCGATCATTCAGCTCCACGACGTCACCACCCAGTTCCTAGTGGATAGCGGCATGCTCACGCCGGTGCAGGAGTTTATCGACCGGGAAAACTACGATCTCTCGGACTTCCAGCCGCGGGTCATCGAGTACTACACGGTGGACGGCAAGCTGTGGGGGATGCCCTTCAACGTCTCCAACCCCATCCTCTATTACAACAAGGTGCACTTTCGGGAGGTGGGCCTCGACCCGGACAAGCCGCCCCGAACGCTGGAGGAGCTTACCCAGTACTGCCAGAAGCTCACCATCCGCAACGAGACCGGCGGCATCGAACGCCACTGTATCGCCTTGGAGGTCAGCCCCTGGTACATCGAGCAGCTCCTGGCAGTTAGTGGCGACCTCTACGTTAACAACGGCAACGGCCGCGACGCCCGCGCTACCGAGGCGGCATTCAACGGGCCGCGGGGCAAAGAGATCTTCCAATGGTGGCACGACTTGATGGATAGCGTCGACGCCCAGAACATGGGGCGCAACCCAGGCGGCGATCTCCACTTTCTGGCCATAGGGGTGGGGCAGGCCACCATGACCATCGGCACGTCCGCTGCTCTGCGCACCATCGTCGACGTCCTGGAGGCGCCGGGCTCGATCCAACTCGCCGACGTGGAGCTGGGCACCGGCCCCCTGCCCGGCTTCGCCGACGCCAAGGGAGGAAGCCTGGTGGGAGGAGCGGCCCTCTGGATCCTCAACCAGCGGCCGAAGGAGGAGCAGGAGGCCGCCTGGAAGTACATCAAGTATCTGGTAGACCCGCAGCAGCAGGCCGAGTGGTACAGCGGCAGCGGCTACTTCCCCATCCGGCTCTCGGCCTACGACCTGCCAGCGGCCAAGGAGGTAGAGGCCAAGTATCCTCACTTCCGGGTGGCCGTGGACCAGTTCCTCAGGGCGCCCTCCACCCGCGCCACCCAGGGAGCGCTAGTGGGGCCCTTCGTTCGGGTACGGGAGATCGTGCAGAAGGCCGTGGAGCAGACGATTCTAACCGGCAAGGACCCAGGCCAGGCCCTGGACGAGGCCGCCGCCCAGGCCACCCAGGAGATCCAGGACTACAACCGTCGCATCGGCCGCTAGCAGGTTCAGCCCCGGGCTGGCACGGGAATATTACGACGCCACACTGCGGAAATATCGTAGCTCCCCACCTGAGGTCGGCAGCTACGATGTCGCCCTTCCCGGCTCACTCATGCCGGCCGCGCCCCTACTCGACACGCCGGTTGTAATCTTCGATAACCTCATTCGCCTTCTTGGCCGCGTCGTTGAGCGCTTCTATAGGGTCCTTGTTGCGCACCACCGTCTCCTCCAGACCGCTTATCACGGTCTCCCGCACCTCGTTGAAGGGCCCCAGGAGGGGGCCTAGTGTGGCCGGCGTGACGGGTGATGCCTGGAAAATATCCGCAGCCGTGCGGAACCCCGGGTACTTGGCCATGATCTCCTGGGCGGCGGGCAGGTCGTAGGAGGAGTTGCGTACGGGCAGGTAGCCGCTACCCGCGAACCACTCGGCCTGCTGTTCAGGCTCCATGAGCCACTTGATGAACTTCCACCCCGCCTCCTGCTCGGCCTTGGGGCGGTCCTTAGGGAACCAGAGGGAGCGGCTGTAGATGGCGGTGTGGCCGGTGCCGCCGGGCACGCCCGGCAGACCGGCGACCTCCAGCTCGATTTCCGTTCCGGCTAGCCCCGCTTCCAGGGCGTCTACCACCGAGCGCAGCGCCGCGGAGCTGCTGCGGGTCATGACCGCCTGGCCGGCACCCACCGCGAAGAGGTTCTCGGCGGCGAGGGCTCGCCCCATGTTCATGGCCAGACCTTCCTTGACCATGTCGTGCCACCACTGGAACAAGGCCTGGCCGGTGGGCCCGTTGAACTCAACGGCGGTGGCGCGACCCTCGCGGCCGTTAGCGTTATTGACGTAGAGGTCGTCGTGCTCGGCCAGGGCCACCTCCAGGTACCAAGGCGTTATGTCGAGGGCGATACCGGCGCGCGTCACGTTGCCATGGGGGTCGCGCTGCACCATTTTCTGTGAGACCTGCCGAAGCTCCTCCAGGTCCTTGGGCGGCTTTTCGGGATCGAGGCCCACCTCGCGAAAGGTCACCTTGTTGTAGTAGAGGAGAGGGACGGCGATGGAGATGGGCATGGCCCAGAGCTTGCCGTCTACCCTGTAATACTGGATGGCCTTCGGGGCGAAATCGGAGAGATCGTAGTTCTCTCGGTCGATAAAGTCCTGCACGGGCCGGAACGCCCTGGTATCGAGCAGCCGCTGCGCCTGCACTTCGTCCAGATAGGCTATGGTGGGCAGCTCGCCGCCGCGCAGGGAGGCCAGCAGCTTGGCCATGTTGTCGTCGCTGCTACCCTGGAAGGCAAGCTTGACCCGCACCTCGCTCTGGGAGTTGTTGTAGCGCCGGACCAGGTCTTGGATGCTGTTCAGATTGGAGGCCACCTCCGAGTGCCACAGGCTGATCTCCACCGTGCCAGCCGGGGGGGTGCCCTCGCCTCCCTCCTCCTCCCCGCCACCGCCGCAGGCCGGCACCCCCAGGACGAGGGCCAAGCACGCCAGGAGCAAGAGCACCTTCCCTACCGCTGATCGCTTGCCGGCCATGGCCTAGACCTCCTTCTCCGCTTTCCCGTGCACCTCTTGCCGAGACCCCCTATTGGACACGCCGATTGTACTCTTCAATGAGGGCGTTTGCCTCCTTGGCAGCATCGTTGATGGCGTCGATGGGATCCTTGTCACCTACCAGCATCTCCTCGACGGCGCTGGCGACGATCTCGCGGATATCGATAAACGGACCGAGGAGGGGACCAAGGGAGGCAGGTGTGGAGGGGGCCGCCAGGTAGAGGTCAGCGGCGATCTTGAACTGCGGGTACTCCGCCTCCACCTCTTTGGCTGCGGGCATCTCAAACGCCGAGACTCTGGCCGGCAGGTAGCCGCTGCCGGAGTACCACTCGGCCTGCTGTTCGGGCTCCATGAGCCACTTGATAAACTTCCAGGCCGCATCCTGCTCGGCCTTGGGGTGCGATTTGAGGATCCATAGGGCGCGACCGTATATCCCGGGCAGGCCGGTGCCGCCGGCCACGCCGGGCTGATTGGCGACGCCCAGCTCCATCTCCACGTTTTGTAGCCCACGCTCGAGCACGTCCACCACCGAGCGCAGCGCCGCCGAGCTGCCGAAGGTCATGCCGGCGCGGCCGACGCCCACCGTCAGGAAGGTGTCAGCGCCGGTAGGGTTGCGGCCCACGTTTATGGCTACCTCGTCCTTAACCATATCGTGCCACCACTGGAAGAAGGCCTGGCCCGTCGGCCCGTTGAACAAGACCTGCGTGGCGCGGCCGGCGCGGCCGTTATCGTTGTTGGCGTAGAGGTCGCCGTGCTCCTCAAGGGTGAGGTCCAGGTACCAGCCCGTGATATCGATGGCCATGCCGGCGCGGATCAGGTTGCCATTGGCGTCGCGCTTCACCATCTTCTCCGAGGCCTCACGCAGTTCTTCCAGATCCTTGGGCGGCTTCTCCGGGTCGAGGCCGACCTCCCGGAAGGTGATCTTGTTGAAGTAGAGCATGGGGACAGCCATGGCAAAGGGCATGGCCCAGAGCTTGCCGTCCAGGGTGTAGTACTTGACGGCTTTCTCGTCGAAGTCGGACAGGTCGTACTTCTCTCGGTCGATGAACTCCTGCACCGGCGTTATAGCGCCGCTGTCGATGAGGCGTTGAGCGTGGATCTCGGCCAGATAGGCGATGGTCGGCACCTCGCCGCCGCGCAGGGAGGCCACCAGCTTGGCCATCTCCTCGTCGTCTGTACCCTGGTAAGCGAGCTTGACCCGCACCTCGCTCTGCGAGTCGTTGTAGCGGCGCACCAGCCCTTCGATGGTGTCCAGGTTGGCGGCCGTCTCCGAATGCCACATCGTGATCTGAACGGTGCCGCCGGAGATGGCCTCGGCGCCATTGCCCTCCTCCTCACCACCACCGCCGCAGGCACTGAGCGCCAGCCACAGGCCAAAGGCCGCCAGGAGAACCGACACCTTGCTGACTCTCCCCCGTTTGCCGGCCATCTCTAGACCTCCCGCTTCAGATCCTCGTACGCCGCCTTCACCTCGTCCACCGACGCCCTGTCCCCCAGGATAATGCCGCCTGTCTCCCTCTGTCACGAGGTGCCCACGATGAAGCAGCGCTCACTGCCACCGTGCCGATAGTACCAGAGCCAGGCCTTAGGCTTGGTGGGCTCTCCCACTGCGCCCAGCGACTCCGGGCTGGTCAGGTCGTGCCGGGCCGGCCACTGCTCGCCGTGCTGCGTGAGCATCCGAATGGCCGTAGGTAGGATGTAGAACGTGGTGACGCCGTACTTCTCGATGATATCCCACCATCATCCAGGGTGGGATAGTTGGGGGCCCTCTCATACATCACGATGGCTGCCCCGTGGGCCGGGGGAGCGTAGCCGATGGGGCTGTGCGTGGCGGGCAATTCGCGGCGCTGGCTGGTATCTCGACAACCACAGCTGTACCTTTGCCCAGATCGGAGCGGATGTGGAAGGTGCCGCACAGCAGGCAGGCCCGCTCATACATCCCAAGGAGCCCTAGCCTGCCGGTGATGGCCAGGTCGCCAAGAGCTGCAGGTAGCTGGAAGCCCCGGCCATTGTCCAGCACCGTCATCCGAACCCGATCCTCGCCGCCATCCACAGAGACGATGGCCTCAGCGGCACCTGAGTGTCTCCCCACGGTCCGCAGGGCCTCCTGCGCTATGCGGAACAGTAACAGCTGCGTTTCCTCAGAAAGCTCCGGCAGGGTGCCCTCCACCTCCACACGAGCCTTGATGCCGTATTGAAGAGCGAGGTCATCGGCTAGCCACTCTAGAGCGGGCACCAGGCCCATGTCGTCCAGTATGCGTGGTCGCAGGTCCCGGGCCAGACGGCGCAGGTCTGTCAACGCTCCGACTGCGGCTCCACGCAGTTCCTGCAACTCACTCGCTACGTCCTCGGGGAGATGCCCGTCAGCGCCCGCGGCCAGGCGGTCGAGACGTTGAGCGATGAGGAGGAGGGACTGGGCGGTCTCGTCATGGAGCTCCTGGGCGATGCGCTGTCGCTCATGCTCCTGGGCTCTGGTGACCTGGCGCAGATAGAACCTCAGGTTCTCTTGCATGCGCGCCTGTTCCGTAATGTCCCTGGCGATAAGCTGAAAGGCTCTGGACCCATCAGGTCGCCGGATCAAACTGGCGGTCAACCACAGACGTGCCGCCGTGCCGTCTTTCTTGACTATCTCCTGCTCATAGGGCTCATCGATAGTTTCGCCTGCAAGGAGCCTTCGTCGAATCTCTCTGGCCTTGCTCAGGGCTTCCTCCGAGAGAAAGTCCCGCGCCCGCATCCCGACGAGTTCCTCGGGACTATAGCCGACAATATCGCTGCAGGCGCTGTTGGCCATGGCGATCTTGCCTGCCATGTCCTGTAGCCAGATGGCATCGTGGGCATTCTCGAATATCTCCCGATAGCGCTCTTCCGAAATGCGCAGTTGTTCGGCCACCAGACGCCGCCGCTCCCGTTCGCGCCGGAGCCTCTCAAACCCAACGGTGATGACGGCGCCGGCAGCCAT
>JAUYDU010000276.1 GCA_030691665.1 Chloroflexota bacterium | reverse complement strand
ACCCTTCGCTACCAGATCATGCCCGACGGCGTCGCGGCCTACGGTGTGCCCGACTTCACCCCCGCCGACCGCGTCCAGGTGGACTTCCATCTCAAGGGGAACGACCCGCCTCGGAGCTACCTGGCCCCCGGCGCCGAGATCGACTACTTCTGGGAGATCGAGGACGCCGCCGGCAACAAACTGGTGACCGAACCGAACACCTTCGTCTACGACGACACTCGTTTCTCCTGGGATAGCATCAGCGAGGGCAACGTCACCGTCCACTGGTACGCCGGCAGCCGCTCCGCCGCCGAGTCGTCCCTGGCCGTCGGCCGCCGGACCCTGGACGACATGTCGGCCCTGCTGGGCGCGACGATAGACTTCCCGGTGAAGGTCTGGACCTACGACAGCTACCAGGACATGCTCCCCGCCCTGGTGCGGCGCAGCGAGACCCATGCCCAGTCGGTGGTGACTGCCGGCGAGCGGGTCAACTCGGACACCATCCTCATGCTGAGCGACGGCGGCGGCGATATCCTCCGCCATGAGCTGACCCATATCGTTACCAGCGAGGCAGGGGAGGGCCCCTACGGCTCTCTGCCCACCTGGCTGGACGAGGGGACGGCTATGTACGCCCAGTCGGAGCCCGGCCGCGGTTTCACCGCCGCCGTGGACAGCGCCGTCCGCCGCGACAGCCTCCTCTCCGTTCGCTCCATGACCTCCCCTACCGGCGACCCCGACAAAGTGAACCTTTTCTACGGCCAGGCCTGGAGCTTGGTTGACTTTCTCGCCAAGACCTACGGCCCCCAGAAGTTCGCCGAGCTGTTCGCTATCTTCAAGGAGGGCAGCACCATCGACAAGGCCCTCCTGAAGGTCTACGGCTTCGACCAGGACGGCCTGGAGGATGACTGGCGGGCCAGCCTGGGCCTGTCGCCACGGGCGCGGCCCAGCCCCACCGCCACCGCGACGCCGCTCCTGCCGACGTCTTCTCCCTCCGGTCAAACGGACGGCCAGCAGCAGGCAGCCGGCGAGGATGAGTTCCCCTGGGCGACGGCCATGGGTCTAGGCGCCGCTGGGCTGGGCTTGGCGGGCGCCGTCCTCGTTGGGGCAGCCGTGCTGTCCCGCCGCCTGCGCCGAAGCTAGGGGACGATGATCTTGCCCCCGCCTCGACGTGTGGGGGTCTTGGCTTCCGCTGTGGAGGTTGTCGGGCCTCCCTCCGGGGGCGTCTCGGTCAGGGGCGATGGGTGGATCACCCGGTCGATGATGTCCATCAGCACGTTGTCGGGGACGACGCCGGGGAAGGTCACCTTGTCGTCCCCGCCGGAGGCGGGTCCC
The DNA here is from genome assembly GCA_030691665.1 of Chloroflexota bacterium. Classification (GTDB taxonomy): domain Bacteria; phylum Chloroflexota; class Dehalococcoidia; order SM23-28-2; family SM23-28-2; genus JAUYDU01. Next base: position 14,019 of record JAUYDU010000276.1, on the reverse strand, counting down.
CCTCCAGCGGAGATGACAGTCGTGGGGACCGCCCGCACCTGGTGGCGCTGGCTCAGCTCGGGGAACTCGCCCGCCTCGATCACTTCCGCCGTGACGTGCGGATTCTCCAGGGCCAGGTGATAGGCCAGGCGGGCCATCTGGGGGCAGTAGGGGCAGGCCGGCGTCACGAACACCTGAATTCGTACGTCCTGCTTCAGCTTGCGTAGCCGCTTTCGCGCCTGTTCGCTCAGGGATTGGGTGCCGCGCGATATGTCCACGATGGTCTCGATCAGGGTGACGAACTCGTGGCCGCCGGGGAAGCCGTAGTACTTGAGCCAGCGCCCCTGCCTGCCGGTAGGCGCGGCGTTGCTGGCGTGCAGGACGATGGCTGGTATCCTGTCCACCTGGTAGAGGGCGACGGCCTGCCTGTCCTCGTCGAAGAAGTGCTGGCGCAAGCTGATTGCGTCGGTGAGGGCGGCCAGCTCCTCCAGCATCTGGCGGGTGGGCTTGCAGTACTGGCAGGGCTGGCGGCCGGGCACGAACAGGGATGTCTCCTTCTGGGTGAAGAAGTCGATCTTCACCGGATTCACCAGCTCGCGGCCGAACCTCTCCCGCAGAAACTCCTGATCCTTAAGCGGTATCACCGGACTCCCCCTTGTTCACCCCATCGCGGGTCTTGCGCCAGACCACAAACAGGCGCTGAAGGGCGGTGAGATTGGCGAGAACGGCGAGGATCCAGAGGGCGATCCTCACCTGGCCTATTATAGAGCCGCCGCCAATGATGATCACCCTCTCGACGCGGGTGAATATCCCCTCTCGTATCTCCAGCCCCAGGGCCTCTCCCCGCGCCTTCACATAGCTCACCAGCAGGGAGCCGGCGAGGGCGGCGAAGATCAGGAGCACCTCCTGGCGGGCGTCGCGGCCGCTGTAGTAGTAGAGGAGCCCGAAGAGGACGGCCGCCTCCGAGACACGGTCCATGACGGCGTCGAAGACGGCTCCGAAGCGGGTCACCTGGCCGGTGGCTCGGGCCAGGGCGCCGTCGAGCACGTCCAGCGCCCCCGCCGCCAGGACGACGATGCCGCCTGCCAGGAACTCGCCTCTGGCCAGGAGAGCGGCCGCCCCGGCGCTGCCCAGGACACCCACCAGGGTGAGAGCGTTGGGGCTGACGTGGGCCTTGGCCAGCAGGAAGACGATGGGATCGGTGACGGGCTTGATGATGCGGCGGAGGTTCGTGTGGGGCAGGAGGGTGAACATGCCTGGCTGGCGCTAGGGCGCCCCGCCTCCCGCAGGCGTCGCCCCCCTTTCCTGCCTGACCCGTTCGTAGAAGGAGAGCACCTGCTGGGAGATACGGGCCCAGTCGAAGTTCTGGGCCTTGGCCTGGCCGTTGCGGCCCATCTCCTGGCGGCGATCGGGGTCGTTCAGGAGCTGGAGCAGGGCTTCGGCCAGAGCGCTCGAATCACGGGGAGGCACCAGTAGCCCCTCCACGTCGTGGCTGACCACGTAGGCGAAGCCCTCGATCTGGGAGGCGATGACGGGCGTGCCGGCAGCCATGGCTTCCACGAGGATGAGGCCGAAGCTCTCGTTGCCGGTGTTGGGGGCGCAGAAGACGTCGGCCGTCTGATAGTAGCGGGGTAGGTCTTCGTCGGAGGCGTAGCCGGCGAACACCACGTCCTTTAGTCCTGTTCTGCGCACGAATGCCTCGCACCCGGGGCGCATGCCCCCGTCGGGCCCGACGATGATCAGGCGGGTATCGGGCATCTTGGCCTTGACCTGGGCGTAACCCTCAAGGAGGTAGGGCAGCCCCTTCCGTTTCTCCAGGCGGCCCAGGAAGAGAATGTTGAGCTTGCCGTCCTTGTACTCGGCGAAGGGTGCCACCGGCGCGGCGAACTGCGCATAGTTCACGCCGTTGGGGATGATCTCGTAGCGGTCGGGGAAGTAGCGACTGATCAGGCGCTGGGCGGTCGGCGAAACGGCTATCTTGCCGTGGATCCTCTTCCACCAGATGGCTATCGCCGGGCGAAAGTAGGCGTACCAGCGTCTGCCCTCATCTTTGGCGGCGTGGAAGGTGGCTATGTTTGTCGCTTGGGAACGGCGCAGGAACTGGAAGGGCAGCAGCGGCACGAAAGGCTCGTGCAGGTGAATGACATCGAAGCCCTCGCTGGCCAGCACCCGGTCGACCCTGGGCCCCAGGGTCAGAGAGAGGGTGACGTGAGCCACCGAGCCGCCGGCGGGAAGGCCGATGGGGCGCTCGCCGATGACGATGAGGTCGTCGCGGTCGAGGCCGTTCCGGCAAGAGGCGGGGGCGATGATCCGCACCTCGTGGCCCAGCCGGGCATAGTTGTCGGCTAGCTGGCAGACGTGCTTGTTCACCCCGCTGGGGACGGCGAAATCGTAGGGCGATACCAGTCCGATCTTCATGGCAGGAAGGGGAAGATCCGCCTCACAAAGCTCTTGGCCGTGGGGCCCCACCCCAGGGTGCGGGGGGTGACGGTGAGCCCACGCCAGGTCTGGCGCAGCAGTTGCCCCGGCCCGATCTCCAGGGGCCCGGGATGGCGGCCGGTGGCGGCTCGGGTCTTGCGGGCGAGAATGGCCCGGCGCAGGTCCTCGGCGGTGGAACCCGGGAAGAGGGTGTAGGCGCTACCCACTGCCGCCAGGAAGTGGGCGTCGCTACCTCCTACCTCCGCCAGGTGATAGCGCTTCTGGTTCAGCTCGATGGCCTTCCTAACGCTCAGGCGAGCGGCGAACGTCCCGTTGCCTACCTCTATGCCATCGAAGTATACGCCATCGCTGTCTGTTCTCATAACTCGCTCGATGGTGCGCTGGCCGAGGCTGCGAGTCAGCCAGCTCAGGGGGTGGGGGATGACGCACAGGCCGCCCTGGCGATGCACCGCCTCCAGCACCTCGACCAGTGGTCGCAGGCCGGGCAGGGGCTCCTCTATGTACAGGGCCAGCAGGTGGCCCTCCAGGGCCGTCACCTCTACCCCCAACACCACCTCGAACCTGTAGCGCCCTAGCGCCCACCGCTCCCGCGCCTGATAGGCTCCCCTGATATTGTCGTGGTCGGTGATGGCGATGACCGACAGTTCGCCTGCCTGCTCGACATAATCCAGAAGCTCTTGAACTTCGGCCATGCCGTCGCCGACGGCCGTGTGGACGTGGAGGTCAGCTTTGGCGAGATCGCCGCTACGACTCATCGGTTTCCCTCTCGCCTTCCCACACTGCCTCCATCACGGTCCATTGCCCGGGATCGGTTTGCAGGTGCGGCTCGAAGTGCTCCAGGAGCCGCCGCACATTGGTCTTCAGGTCGGCCTGGGGGTCGCCGGTGTGGATCATCTCCAGGGGTGGCTCCAGGAAGACCTCGACGGCACCGCCGTTCCTTCTGTAGGAAAAGACGGGGATGAGGGCCGCACCGGTACGCATCGCCAGGTCTACAGCTCCTAGCGGCATGCTGGTCGGGGTGCCGCAGAAGGGCACAACCAGGCTCCTTCCCTCGATGTCCCGGTCGCACATGACGCCTACCACTCCCCCCGCCTTGAGGGTGCGCAGGGCGAGCTTGACGCTCGAGAAGCTCACCGGCAGGAAGGTGTGCCCCTGGCTCGACCGCAGGCTGTCCACCAGACGCGAGAGCGCTGGTGGCTGGAGGCGCTCGGTGAGGACGGTCGCCTTCAGCCCCTTGGGCAATAGGCCCTGGATGGCCAATATGGGGTTGCCGAAGTGGGCGCTGGTGATGATCACCCCCTTACCGTTGCTCAGCGCCGGAAGGATATTTTCGTCCAGCCCGTGGTAGATCAGCCTTTGGTCGAAGAACTTCTGCACGTTCAGGTGGGGCAGGCGGATAAGGTCGGCGTAGTACTTGGCCGTATTGCGAAAGACCTGGCGCGCCGCCTTGCGCAGCACCTTCTTGGGGGTATTCGGCCCCATCACGTGGCGCATGTTGTCCCACACGTTTCGGCGAAGGTGCCTGGCGAAGAGGTAAGCCAGATCTCCTGCCACTGCGGCAAGAACATACAGGACACGGGTGGGCAGTCGCCCCAGCAGGTGGACGGACGCCAGGAACAGGAGGTACTTCCACATGGGCGGGGCGAGCGCTATCGGCGACGTCTACGATTGCGGCGCCGGCTGTGGCCCGGCTGTCCCTTCCTTCCGTTCGTCCTGGATGAACTCTTCCACCATCCGCCGGGCTTCATCGTCGGTGAACTGCTTGGGGGGTGACTTCATGAAATAGGCGGACGGCCCTTCCAAGGCGCCAGCGATGCCCCGGTCGAGGGCCAGCTTGCAGCAGCGGATGGCATCGATGACCACCCCCGCCGAGTTGGGGCTGTCCCAGACCTCCAGCTTTGCCTCCAGGTTCAGGGGTACCTCGCCGAAGGCGGTCCCCTCCATGCGGATGTGGCACCATTTACGGTCGAGCAGCCAGGGAATGTAGTCGCTGGGGCCGACGTGGATGTCGCTCTCGGCTAGTTGATAATCGAGCTGAGAGGTGACGGCGCCGGTCTTGGAGATCTTCTTGGACATCAGCCTCTCGCGCTCCAGCATGTTCAGGAAGTCCGTGTTGCCGCCAAAGTTGAGCTGATAGGTGCGATCCAGGCGCACGCCGCGGTCGCGGAACAGGCGGGTGAGGACTCGGTGGAGAATGGTGGCCCCCACCTGCGATTTGATGTCATCGCCGACCAGGGGCAGGCTGCGCTCCTCGAATCGCCGCCGCCAGTAGGCCTCGCGGGCGATGAACACTGGGATGCAGTTGACGAAGGCACAGCCCGCCGCCAGCACCTGCTCCACGTACCACTTGGTGCCCTCCTCGGTGCCCACCGGCAGGTAGTTCACCACCACATGGGTCTCGGTGTCCTTCAGGATCTTGACGATGTCGTCGGTGGAACCCGGGGCCTTGTGGATCACCTGGGAGAGGTACTTGCCCAGGCCGTCGTGGGTCATGCCGCGATGGACGCGCACGCCCAGGTGGGGTACGTCGAAGAACTTGTAGGTGTTGTTGGGAGGGGTGTAGATGGCTTCCCCCAGGTCCTTGCCTACCTTGTTGGCATCGATGTCGAAAGCGGCCACAAAGTCGATGTCGCCGACGTGGTAGCCGCCCAGGTTCACGTGCATTAACCCCGGCACGAACTTGTTGTCCTCGGCGTGGCGATAGTAGTGGACGCCCTGCACCAGAGACGAAGCACAGTTGCCGACACCGATAATGGCAACGTTGATCTTCCCCAAGGCCGTCGAGGTCTCCTTTCTGCGTCCGCCTCTGGCGGATTGGTGGCGCCTTCTAGTCATATCCGCTCGCGACTGCATTGTAGCGCTTCTCCCCCAGGGCGACAAGCCTGTGTACTCGTCCAGTGCATCCCGTACACTTAGCTCCTTTCTAGGACTAGGAACTGCCGGTAGAATGCTTTGCGTTTTGTAGCCAAGGGCCTAGTGAGGGCGGTAGCAGTTGTGAACCTGCTCCCAGGCCCTCAACGAATGTAGCGGAGGCCTTTAGGCCTCCATGTATGCTGTGGTGACCTAATGGTCGCCGCTACATTTGATTGTGGGGCCTCGGCCCTGAGTCCGCCGGCAACTGAGGCACGCAGGGATGGAGACAGGCAGGGCTGGGGAAACGGATAGGTGGTGAACGGTCATCCGTTTCTATCTATTGTCCGACTGGCCCTGCCTCTAGTATGCTTAAGCAGCATGTAGGAGAGGGGCTTTGCCTGTGATCTACGACTTCCATACCCACACCACCCTCAGCGATGGTTCCCTTTCGCCCATAGAGCTCATTCGGCGGGCTTGCGTGGCGGGATATCGGGCGGTGGCCCTCACCGACCACTCCGCCCTGGGCAGCCTTTCTCGCTTCGCCGACGAGCTTTCCCAGGACTGCGCCCTGGCCCGCGATCGCTGGGACATCGTAGCCTTGCCGGGGGTGGAGCTGACCCACGTGCCCGCGGCGGCCGTGGCCGAGGTCGCTCGCGCTGCCAAGGTGGAGGGGCTGTGGGTGGTGGCGGTGCACGGGGAGACGGTATCGGAGCCGGTGGAGAAGGGGACGAACCTGGCGGCGGTGAGCTGCACCGATGTGGACATACTGGCTCATCCAGGCCTGGTCACTCTCGAGGAGGCGGAGCTCGCCGCCCGCAATGGCATCTTCCTGGAGCTATCCGCCAAGCCCGGCCATGCAGCGGCCAACGGCCATGTGGCCAGGATAGCTCGTCAAGCCGGGGCCAAGCTCGTCGTGAACTCCGACAACCACGACCTCGATTTCCTCACCGAAGATCAGGCGCGCCGGATTGTGCTGGGCGCCGGTCTGGAGGAGAAAGACCTGGAAGAGATCCTACGAACAAATCCGCAGCTTCTCCTAGAGGGGATCTTGGCGGAAAGGATACCAACCCCCCGCTAGAGCTGCGGAGCTAGCGTTTTCTGTGAGAAGGGTGGAGCTACTCAGCACCACCCTTCTCTCGCTCTTGGGTGGTTCTCTACAGATTGGCAGGCTGAGGCGTAGTCCTAGGCCTTGCCTATGCGGTACATCTTGGTGCCGCAAACAGGACAGGTGCCCTGGGTGGCCGGCCGGCCGTTCTTCAAGGTCACCTGTTGAGGGTTGCGCATCTCCTGCTTCTTCCGGCACTTGAGGCAGTAAGCCTGCATCTTTCCTACCTCCCTTCAGAGGCGTTCCTGCGCCTCTATAGCTATGCCTTTCGACCAGCATACCTATTTTTATGAGGATGTCAAGAGGAATCGGACGAAAAGGTGAGAAGTTTATGCCTGTTGCGCACTTGTTGCTGGCGCGAACACCTTCCTGGGTTGCCAAATGCCGGCGCTAGCATCGTGGCGGAGGATGGCTAGCAGTCGCCCGTCAGAGGAGTAGGCGCGACAGAGCTGGCCATCCGCCACCTCCTGCGGCGGCGAAACCTCCAGCCGATCGGCGGCCAGGGCCTGGCCGAAGCCCACAGCCTTCTCCTCCTGTTCGCCCAGGGTCACGGCTGGCCAGTCAGCGAGGGCCGCATCGGGGGGATGGAGCCCGCCTCTGGCGGGCCATCGCCCCTCGCTCAAGGCGGCTTCCAACTCTGGAACGCTGCAAGCCTCCTCCAGCGTGAAGGGACCGACCCGCAGGCGGGCGAGGGCGGCCAGATGGGCGCCGCAGCCCAGTCGCTGCCCCAGGTCATGGGCCAGGGTGCGGATATACGTCCCTTTGCCGCATTCCACCTCGATGCTGACGAGCGGTGACTGGTAGGACAGAAGCTGAAGGCGATGGATGGTTATCCGCCGCGCCGCTCGCTCCACCTGCTGGTGAGCGCGAGCGTAGCGATAGAGGGGCTCGCCGCCGTGTTTGAGGGCGCTGAACATGGGCGGCACCTGCTCGATCTCGCCGACGAAGGCGGCCAGCGCCTCCTCCACCTGCTGCCGGTCAACGCCGGAGGGGTCGGCTTCAGACATGGGCGTGCCGGTGACGTCGAAGGTGTCGGTGACGATGCCCAGGCACACCTCTGCCCGATAGACCTTGGTGGCCTTCATCAGGTACTCGCTGAGGCGGGTGGCCTGGCTCAAACAGATCAAGAGCACGCCGGTGGCAAAGGGGTCCAGGGTGCCAGCGTGGCCGACGCGGCGAATGCCTGTCAGGCGCCGTACTAACGATACAACCCGAAAGGAGGTCCAAGCGACGGGCTTATCGACGTTAAGGATGCCCGAGATGTCCAAGGCCCTTCGACTTCGCTCAGGGCAGGCCTAGGGATTGTCCGCCTCGGTGGATATCTGGCTCAGGAGATCGAGAACGTGAGCCCCTTGCTCCAGCGAGTCATCGCGGCGGAAGGACAGCTCTGGCATGCGCCGCAGGGTGAGGCGATTGCTCAGCTCGCGCCGCAGATAGTGCGCGGCCGCCGCTAGCCCCTCCAGAGTGGAGGCCTTCTCCCTCTCGCTGCCCATAACGCTCACATAGACCTGAGCGTGGCGCAGGTCGGGGGTAATCTCCACCCGGGTGATGGCGACGAATTCTGCTAAGCGGGGGTCCTTCACCTGGCGCAGGAGCAGGTCGCTCAGCTCCTGCCTGAACAAGCCGCTCAGTCGTTCCAGGCGTCGGCTCATGGATATCACCCCCTGCTCCGGCAAGTCGGGGCTTTCCAGAAGGGGCCGGGAGGGACTAGCTCTTGCGCTCGCGGCCGAATAGCTCGATGACATCGCCTTCCTGAAGGTCCTGGAAGCCCTCGAGGCCAATGCCACACTCGTAGTCAGCCTGAACCTCTCGCACGTCTTCTTGGAAGCGACGCAGGCTGGTCACTCGGGAAGTGTGGATGACCTGGCTGTCGCGAAGGACGCGAGCGGAGGCGCCCCTGGTGACGACGCCATCGCGCACGTAGCAGCCGGCCACTCGACCGCCCCGCACCCGAAACACCTGGCGCACCTCGGCGTGGCCCTCGGCCACCTCCACGTAGACCGGCTCCAGCATGCCCTGGAGAGCCTTGTCGATGTCCTCGATGAGGTTGTAGATGACTTCGTAGTAACGGATGTCCACGCCCTCGGTTTCGGCCAGGCGGCGAGCGCCGGCGTCGGGGCGGGAGTTGAAGCCGATGACGATGCCCTTGGAGGCGAGGGCCAGCATGACGTCCGACTCGGTGATGATGCCGGTAGCGGCGTGGATGATGTTCACCTTGACCTGCTCGATGCTCAGGCGTTCCAGGGCGGTGCGAACGGCATCGAGGGTGCCCTGGACATCGGTTCTGAGGACGATGTTCAGCTCCTTGACCTTGCCAGCGGCGATCTCGCCGTAGATGGTCTCCAGCGTCATGGCGCGAGGCGAACGAAAGGCGGCTGCCTCGCTCTCCCGCTGGCGCTCCTCAACCGCGGTGCGGGCCAGGCGCTCGTCCTTGGCTATGGAGAAGACGTCGCCGGCGCGGGGCACGGTAGCCATGCCCATCACCTTGACCGGCGTCGAGGGACCGGCGGCCTTTAGGCGTTGGCCCCACTCGTTGAACATGGCTTTGACCTTGCCCCAGGTTTCGTCCGCCACTATCACGTCGCCTACGTGCACGGTGCCGGTCTGCACCAGCACCGTAGCCATGGGACCCCGGGCGCTATCCATCTCGGCCTCGATGACGGTGCCGGCGGCTGGTCGATCGGGGTTGGCCTTTAGCTCTTGCACCTCGGCCAGGAGGAGGATGTTCTCTAGCAGGTCTGAAAGGCCCTCCTGAGTCTTGGCTGAGACGGGCACGCAGATGACGTCGCCGCCCCACTCCTCGATGATCAGGCTGTGCTCCGAGAGCTGCTGCTTGACCCTATCGGGGTTGGCGTCGGGCAGGTCTATCTTGTTGATGGCGACGACGATAGGCACCCCGGCTGCCTTGGCGTGGTCGACAGCCTCGACTGTCTGGGGCATGACGCCGTCGTCGGCGGCGACCACCAGCACGGCGATGTCGGTCGCCTGGGCACCCCGCGCTCGCATGGCGGTGAAGGCCTCGTGGCCGGGGGTGTCGATGAAGGTGATGCCTTGGCCGTGTACCTCTACTTGATAGGCGCCAATGTGCTGGGTGATGCCGCCTACCTCCGAGGCGGTGACGTTCGTCTGGCGGATGGCGTCCAGGAGGCTGGTCTTGCCGTGATCGACGTGGCCCATGATGGTAACGACGGCCGGGCGAGGCCGAAGGAGGCTCGGGTCCTCTTCTTCGATGGACGGTCTTTCCGCCGCCTCCGTCGCCGGCGTCTCCGCTTCGGTCTGGAAGCCCATATCGTGGGCGACCACGGCGGCGGTTTCGTAGCCGATAGTCTGATTGATGGTGGCCATCACGCCGTTCTTTATGAGCTCCTTGATGACCCCCACGGGGGAGGCGCCGATCAGCTCAGCCAACTGGCGCACGGTGAGAGTCGGGGGGAGGGTCAGCAGCGGCTGGCCTTTGGTCTTTGCTTTCGGGGCCGCCACATCCGCGCCCTCGCTTGTCTTTGCCTTGGTAGCCATCGTTTCTTCCTGAGCGCTACTTGTCTTCGCCCGCTATCGGGGAGGAGCGAACGTATTCGAGGAGTGCTTCCTTTTCCTCCGCCGTCAGCTTAGCCTTCAGGGCGTGGTCCAGCCGCTCCTTCTTCAAAGCCAATCGCCAGCACTCCTGGGCTCGGCACAGATAGGCCCCACGGCCGGACTTCTTGCCGGTAGTGTCTACCTCCACCGCTCCTGAGGGAGTGCGCACCACACGCACCAGCTCCCGCTTGGCCATGGTGCGGCGGCAGGCCACGCACGTGCGCTGGGGGATGTGGCGTGGCTTGGGATTCTTGGCAACCCTGGCCGCCGTACTCATGTTTCCTCGGAGGATGAGCTCTCCGAATAATCGCTCTCATCTGGTCCCGGTTCCTCTTCTTCCAGCTCTTCTTCCAGAACGGGCCGACGCGCTTTCTTGATCTTCTTGGCCTTTGCTGCTGGTGGTGGCTCTTCGCCCTTGCTAGGCTTACGGGCCTTGGCTCGCTTGCCCTTGGGCGGGCTGGCCGCCGTCACGACGCCAACGAGGTCCTCGGCGAAACGAATCTGGGGCTTTGCGGGCGCCGCTGGCACCTCCTCGGCGACGGCGACGGCTACGGGCTCGGGCGCCGCTTCCTCGGCCACCGCCGCCTCTTCAGTCGGGGCGACCTCCGTGGCCAGGGTCTCCGCAGGTGCTTCGATGACCTCCGCCGAGGGTTCGGGCGCGGGCGCTTCGGCGGGCGCTTCCGCAGGGGCCTCTTCCACCACGGCCGCCAGACGCAATTCCTGCACCGCCGATTCGCTCTTGATGTCGATGCGCCAGCCGGTCAGCTTGGCCGCCAGGCGGGCATTCTGCCCTTCCTTGCCAATGGCTAGAGATAGCTGACGGTCTGGAACCATGACCGAAGCGGTGTTGTCTTCCTCGGAGGTGCTGACGCCGGCCACCTGGGCGGGACTGAGGGCGTTGGCCACAAAGCGAGCTGGATCGGGGTCCCACTGCACTACGTCGATACGCTCACCGTTGAGCTCGTTGACGATGTTCTGGATGCGGATGCCCCGCAAGCCGACGCAGGAGCCCACGGGGTCGACGCCCGGTTGCTGGGCGAACACGGCTACCTTGCTACGATAGCCGGGTTCGCGGGCGATGGCCTTGATCTCCACGACGCCCTTGTAGATCTCTGGCACCTCCAGCTCGAACAGGCGCTTCAGCAGGTTCTTGTGGGTGCGCGATAGGATGAGTTGGGGGCCTCGGGCGGCCTTGTGTACTTCCATCAGGTAGAACTTCATCCGCAGGCCAGGCCGATAGTGCTCGGCGGCGGCGCGCACCTGCTCGGTGGGAGGCAGGATCCCCTCGGTCTTGCCTAGGTCGACGATGACCTGCCTGGCGTCCACCCGCTGGATGACACCGGAAACGATATCGCCCTCGCGGTTGGAGAACTCCTCGTACACCATCTCCCGTTCGGCCTCCCGCAGGCGTTGCAATACGACCTGCTTGGCCGTCTGGGCGGCGATGCGGCCGGCGTTGGCTGGCGTCATCTCGTTCTCGATGATGTCGCCTAGCTGAGCGTCGGGCTTGACGCGATGGGCTTCCTCCAGGGAGATGTCCACACGCGGGTCCTCCACCTCCTCCACCACGGCTCTTTGGGCGTAGACGTGGACGTTGCCGGTATTGCGGTCGATGCGCACTACGATATTGCCGGTGGCCTCGCTGTCCTTCTTGTAGGCGGAGATCAAGGCGGTCTCCACCGCCTGGAGGACCACCTCCTTGGGCAGGTTTTTCTCGGCCGCTATTTGGGTTATGGCGATCAGAAACTCGTTCTTCATCGCTCCCTGTCCCGATGAGTCTGGGTAGCGCCCCCGAAGCGATCCTTCAGCCAACAAAAAAGTGGGGGGCGAAACCCACTCCGACACCTGGACTATAGCACTTTTGTGGGAGCGATGCAAGGCCGACCGCATGCGAGAGGTCGGGGAGAGACGCTAGAGAAGATCTTCGGCGATCTTCTGACGGATGAGTTGTTCGTAGTCGGCGCCGCTGATCGGGCAGGCCACAAGCTGTCTGAACTGCGTGGTTGTGAGCTTTAGGTCGTTCCTTATGCCAGCGGCAGTACCGGGGTGTAGGTCGCCTGGGTGTATCTTTGGAGCGCGTACCCTAAACCGCCTTTTGCCGTCAAGCACGTACCACGCGACCCTCTCTCTACCGGAGCGAAAGTCGAGCCTGACTTTCCCCTCGAGGGCACGCGTTACCCTTCCATAGTCAACGTTGAGAAGGCCCATCCTTCTGGATCAGTTGGCTCAGAGCTCTCCGCCACTGGCGCGGAAGCTTTCCCAGTTCGTCTTCATCAGCCGCCAGGAGTTCCTCATACAGCTCGACGATGTCTTGCTTGAGGAGCGCCAACGCCTCCCCCTCGGTGGCGGCAGAGGCAAAGGCCTCCACTTCGGGAAAGCGGGCAACCGTCTCCTCGTCATACTCCTCGACCACGACGGAGATCGGGCACCTGAGGTTGTAACCATCCTCCCCAAGATCGCACAGCATGGCTTGGCGCGTCACGCCTTGACTGGCGAGTCGCTCTTCCAGCGCTTGTAGCCGCGCGCTAAGGGCAACCACCTGCTCGATGGCGCTGGCTATCGTCCGCTCGAGGGACTCCATCCGGCGGTGCATCGCGGCAAAGCCCCTCTCCAAGACGATGGTGTCCAGCGTCTCGGCCGACAGATCGCGCATTTCCTCGGTGGGTGCTATGGTTTTCCAGGGCGTGATGGAACCTGCCTCCCAGCCGCCCTCCCCGAGATGCCTGCAAAACTCCGCGGCAACCCCGAACTGGCCCGTCATTCCGACAAGCATCGGCGTGCCCTGCAGGTAAAAAACCCCCTTCGCGGGATGGACCATGACCGTCTATCCCTCCTCGGGTCGGATGAAGAGCGACGAGATACGCACTGCCTGCGCTAGAATCGTGTCAGCCAAGCTCGCCTCGATGCGGCTGGAGTGCGAGAACTGGACGGCGTGCGAGATAGCTTTATTCTCGGGGCGGTCAATGATGATCGAATAGGCCGTTTTCCCCTCCTCTATCTTGACCGCTCTAAAGCCGCGAAACTCATCGAATGGAAGACCGCTGTACTCGAGAAGCCGCATCGGGAGCAATACCAGCGAGCCCCATCCCTTGTCAGGATACTCCAGAGCGACCGTGCAATCAAACTTTCTCTCGCTCTCCTGCTCCGAGACAAGGCTCAGAAAGTCCGATAATGGCCTTAGTTCAGGATCGGGGGGCGACAGTCGACGCCTCGAGAACTCGAAGTGGACGTGGAGAGCCGTTGCCTTGCCCTTGGCGGGCATCACCACAGCGGACGCAAAGTACCGGGCCCTACCCACGGTGTACGAATTGGCGAAGATCCACGGGAGTTCCCTGTAGTTCTTGTCGTCCGGAAACGCGGATGTCAGGCCCTCGAATTCAGCTGGCTCTAGCTCGAGGTCGCAGCAGAAGTCAAGAGATGTGGCATGAAACCTCGCCAGATTTGGCCGCAAGGCTCACCTCCTACGCCTGAAAGCACACCACCTCAGCGTAGCCCCCAACGGGTGCTGCCAGTTTAGTTGCGGGGAGGGTGCCCTGTCAACACTGACGAAGGCGCTCCGCTATCTGTGCCGCCGCTTCGTCCAGGGGTATCAGCGTGCTCTCCCGCTGCCGGCGGCGCTTCACCTCTACGCTCGCCTTCTCTAGGGTGCGGGGGCTAACGGTGAGGCGCAGGGGCATGCCCAGCAGGTCGGCGTCGTTGAACTTGACGCCGGGCGATTCGTCGCGGTCGTCGTAGAGGACGGAGATGCCTCCGCCAGAGGCGGACTGGAGCTCTTGGTACAGGCGCTGGCAGGCTCCGACCACCTCCGGCCGGTCCATCCCCAGAGCCACCAGGTGCGTCTGGTACGGGGCCAGCGCTGGTGGCCAGGTGATGCCCTGCTCGTCGTGGTTGGCCTCCACGACGGCGGACAGCAGGCGGCCGGTGCCGATGCCGTAGGTGCCCATCACCACCGGCTTGGCCACGCCATCGCGGTCGAGGAAGGTGGCGCCCAGCTTGTCGCTGTAGACGGTGCCCAGCTTGAACACGTGCCCCATCTCGATGGCCCGCTGAAGGCGCAGCGGCGAGCCGCA
>JAUYDU010000209.1 GCA_030691665.1 Chloroflexota bacterium | reverse complement strand
AAATAGGTCATGAACCTGCCTGCCGGTAGGCAGGTCGGCGAGACGCTATCGTCTCGGCGGGCCGTGCTTGCGGCCCCTACCGATCGGTGCTATCCTGAGCGTGGAGAACCGCAGGGAGGAAGTCATGCCAGTTCTGGCGTTTGGCGGCATAGGGCCCCTGGAGATAGGCCTCATCGCCCTGGTGCTAGTCCTCATCTTCGGAGTGACCAGGGTGGCGGACATCGGCGGCGCCCTCGGGCGCTCCATCCGCGAGTTCCGCCGCGAACTGAAAGAGGGCCAGGAAGAGGAAAAGGGAGCCAAGACCGAAGGGAAGGGCGAGGAGGAGAAGAAGCCGCAGGAAAGCGAGCGAACCTCTTCCCCCGAGCACTAAGCCCCAACGGAAGCGGGAAGTGAAATAGGCCCCGACCGCTCGGGGCCTATTCGGTTGTTGGCGGTGGAGCCCCGCCCAGCTCCTCGATGGATACGGAGAGGATTTTGTCCCCCGGCGGTGCGCTGGGGTCACGGGCATCTCGGCTGGTCAGGGACTCCAGCACGTCCGTCCCTTCGACCACCTTTCCGAACACAGTGTCTCTGCCGTCCAGGTGCAACTGGGGCGTATAGGTGACGTAGAACTGACTGCCGTTGATATCCTCCCCGCCTGGGGGAGCGGCCATGGCGACAACGCCCGCGTCGTGCTGGAGGTCGTTGCCCTCCCTGGGCAGGAAGTAGCCGGGACCGCCGCTGCGCGTGCAGGTGACTTCGACGCTTTCGGTGCAGGTGGGGTCGCCGGCCTGGGCCACGAAACCCGGCAGCACGCTGTAGAAGGTGAGGCCGTCGTAGAAGCCGTCCTTGGCGAGGAAGACGAAGTTGTTCACCGCTCGCGGCGCCTGGTCAGCAAATAGTTGCAGCCGGATGTCCCCCTTATCGGTCTTGATCACGACAGAGTACTGCTTGCTGCTATCGATGGTCATCGCCGGCTCGGCGGGGTAGCTCTTCACCTGGCGCGGCTCGGCCTCGGGGGGCGTCTGGGTGCCCTCCTCCGCAGGCGTCGCCGTTGGAGTCGTCGCCGTCTGGTTCCTGTTCCCTAGTGTGCCCGAGGCGAGGGTTCCGGCGGCAATACCCACCACGATCAGCACCAGGGCGACGACATAGAACAGGCGGACGTTAAACAGAAGCGACACCGGGAAAGGAGGCTTAGCCCGCGCCTGGGCCGCAAACGGGTCCCGCCGCCTCAGTTGTCCCCGTAGTCGCCCTCGCCGCCGTCGTTCCCTACTCAGAGAGAATCACCCTCCCGTCCCGCAAAACACAACACTAATCCAAGGTGGTACCCCCGGCGGGACTCGAACCCACGCACCCGGCTCCGGAGGCCGGCGCTCTATCCAACTGAGCTACGGGGGCCCGAATGCCATGATAGCGCGGGCCTCCCCGCCAAGCAAGCGGCTGGGCAGCGTCTCACCGATTCATGCTCTATTTCGTAGGTCGGGGCCCCAGCCCCGACCCCAGTTCGCGGGGAGGGACAGGGCTGGGGCCCTGCCCTACATTATGAACAAACGGAACGCTATCGCTACAGGAGATAGCGGACCCACACGTAGGCGGTGGCGATCACCAGCGAGACCGCGCTCACCAGCACGCCGTAGCGCAGGAACTGCATGAAGGTGATCCTGTAGCCCGCCCGCTCGGCCACCCCGATGACGTACACGTTGGCAGAGGCGGCCACGATCGTCAGGTTGCCACCCAGGCCAGCCCCCAGGGCCAGGGCCCACCAGAGGGGATTGTTGGACGTGCCCTCTACCTGAAGGTCCTGGCCCACCTTGTCCACCACCGGGATCATCGCTGCCGTAAAGGGGATGTTGTCCACAATGCCCGAGAGGATGGCCCCCGGCCAGAGCGTCAGCATGGTGGCAGCGGCGAGGTTGCCGCCGCTGGCGTCGGCCATCCTCTCGCCGATGTCCTCCAGCAGGCCCGCCTCCTGCACCCCTCCCACCACCATGAACAGACCCACGAAGAAAAAGATGGTGGGCCACTCCACCTCCAGCAGCGCCTCGCGGGGATGCTGGCCGCTGACGATGACCAGGACGGTGGCCCCCGCCAGAGCCACCGTAGCCGCCTCGTAGTCCAGGGGCCCATGCAGGAGGAAGCCCACCACCACCAGGGCAAGGACGATCAGAGCCTTGTAGAGAAGAGGCCGGTCGGTGAGAACCTCGCTCTCGTCCAGCTCCATGATGCGCCGCTGAAGCTCGGGGCGTGTTTGCAGTTCACGGCGAAAAAGGAAGAACACCATGACCAAGAAAACGGCTAGAACCACGAGAATGACTGGTGCGAGGTGAGCCAGGAAGTCCAGAAAGTCCAGGTTGGTGGCGCTGCCGATGAGGATGTTGGGCGGGTCGCCGATGAGAGTGGCCGTGCCGCCGATGTTGGAAGCCAGAATCAGGGAGATAAGGAAGGGCACGGGGCTCACTCCCAGGATGCTGGCTACAAAGATGCTCAGAGGAGCCATGAGGACGACGGTGGTCACGTTGTCCAGAAGCGCAGATGCTACGGCCGTGATGACGGCCAGGAAGAGGAGGATGCGGATGGGGCTCCCTCGGGCCAGCTTGGCCGCCCGAATGGCCAGCCACTGGAAAGCGCCCGTCTTCCCCAGGGTGTTGGCGATGATCATCATCCCCACCAGCAGGAAGATGACGTTGAAATCGATAGCTGCGAAGGCCTCCTCCTGGTCGAGGACCCGGAAGGCGATCATCACCAGGCCCCCGGCCAGGGCGGCGGCTGTCTTGTGAACCCGTTCGGAGATGATCAGGAGGTAGGTGACGGAGAAGATGATCGAGGCCAGGGCCAGGTCGCTCAAACGCCTGCCTCCGCATCCGCCGCTGAGGAGCGCATCTCCCGATGCTTCTGGAGCCAGAGCCTCACGAGCTGAAAGCGATCCAGATAGCCCACCACCCGCATGTCCTTATCGACGATGGGCAGTCCCTCCAGCTTGTGCTCGTGCATCTTGACGAAGGCGTCCCTGGCGCTATCCCCCATCGTCACCCAGACAGGGGGCTGCATCAGCTCCCTGGCCGTGCGAGCGCGGCTGATCTTGCCGAACTCTTCGACATCCTCCATGGCCCGCATGCCGGCCAAGAACTCCTCGGGAGCCACACGCAGATAGAGCTCGGCCAGAAGCAGGCGCATCGGAATCGTCCCCACCAGCCGCCTCTCCTTGTCCACCACTGCCGCCGTCTGGGTGCCCGGCCTGGCGGCCATGGCCTCGGTCACCTGCATCAGGTCGTCCTCCTCGCCCACGATGCAGGGCTCGATGCCCACCCGGCCCAGGGCCTCGCCCACCGAGGTGTCGCGAGTGATGGCGTCCGCCTCCGCCTCTGGCGAAGGCTGGCGTTGCGCCTGTTCCTGGGTCTCTCCAGTCATCGCTCCCCTCCTAGCTGGCGCTCGGCGCTGCTGATTATAGCACGCCCGCCGCTGGCTCCCCTGCTCACTGGCCAGGTTGACAGGCCCCCTCCTTTCGGGCATGCTGGCAAGAGGCAACAAGCATGGAGAATGCCCCATCCTACTTTGAGAAGAAGGAGCAGCGGTTTCGAGACCTGTGCCAGCGGATGCTGGCCGAACGCGCTCTCATCTTTGCCAGCAATCGAGGCCCCGTAGAGTACAACCTAGCCCCTGACGGCAGCCTCAGCGCCCAGCGAGGCAGCGGCGGGCTGGTCACCGCCCTTAGCTCCGTCAGCCGCTTCATCCCTATCACCTGGGTGGCCAGCGCCATGACCGACGGCGACCGCCGTCTGGCCGAGGAGGCCACCTTCCCGATTAGAGCACCGTTTCCCGATCAGGAGATATACCTCCACTTTATGGTGGTGCCGCGGCCGGTCTACCTGCGCTTCTATTTCGTACTCTGCAACCCCCTCCTGTGGTTCCTCCAGCACTACTTGTGGAACACCCCCCGTACACCCAACATCGGCCGCTCCATATACGAGGCCTGGGAGGACGGATACGTTCCGGTCAACCGGGCCTTCGCCCAGTGCATCGCCTCGGAGGCGGCAAAGGAGCGCCGCACGCCCTTCATCTTCCTGCACGACTATCACCTCTACCTGACGCCGGCCGAGGTCCGCCAGCTCCTGCCGGACGCACCGATCCTGCACTTCACCCACATCCCCTGGCCAGCACCCAGGTATTGGTGTATCCTGCCCGAATTCATGCGCCGCGAGATCCACCAGAAGCTCTGCGCCGCCAATATCGTTAGCTTCCAGACGATGGCCGATGTGCTTAATTTTCTCCACTGCTGCCAGGCCTTCCTCAAAGGGGCCACCGTCGACTATCGAGCGTGTACGGTCACCCAGGACGACTGGCTCACGCGCGTCACGTACTACCCCATCTCGGTGGACGCGGCCGCCCTGGATCAGTTCGCCGCTTCCCCCGAGGTCCAGCACTACGAGGAGAGCCTACACGAGCTCCGGCGGGAGACAACTATCGTGCGGGTAGACCGAGCCGAGCCCAGCAAGA
>JAUYDU010000112.1 GCA_030691665.1 Chloroflexota bacterium | reverse complement strand
GCCCCCGTGCCCTTGCGGCGCGCGGAGACCGTCCCCCTCGGGCTGATGCGGCCCGACAGGCGTAGGCTCCTGTCACAAAGCTCCTCGGCCACCGCCGACACGGTGCTGCCCCCTTTGAGCAGGATTAGGCCGCATGCCAGCGCCTCTCTGACTTCAGGCAGACAGGAGATGGCACGGGCGATCAGCCGTTTGCCCTCGCTGACGGTCAGGGCTACCTGGGCTTTCATGCCTTGCCTTGGGTCCTCAGGTGGGCCATGCTCCCATACAGGGTCTGCAGGCGGTCGTACTCCACCGGGTCGTAGAACCGGCAGTTGCCTGCGGTGAAGGCCTTGGCGACCTCCAGGCAGTAGCGGGTGGCAAGCTCGACGTCCCCAGGGTGGCTCGCCCCTGTGGCGCAACCGGGCACAGGGACCTCGGCGGTGATGGCGACCCCGACCACGGGCGCTATCGTAGCAACGCTGGGCTGCAGGATGCTGTTTATGTGGTGCAGGTGGTTACCGTAAGGGGTGATATCCTGGGTGGCGAGGGCGAACACCGCCGGTAGTTGCCCGGTGGTGATCTGCATGATGTCCAGGAGGTCGTCGGCGGCCCGAAGGATGTAGCCGTCCTTGACCGTCGGTGAGATAGCGAACCCCCGCTTATTAATCATGCGGTTGCCCTTGGTGGTGTCAATGGAGAGGATGGCGTCCATGGCGGGGTCGACCTCGTGGCGATTCATGACGGCCATGTCCACGGGCGACCCCATGAAGGGCACCGGGTAATGGGGATGGGTGGGGGCATCGGGGCAGACGTGAGTGGCGATGATGACGTCCCCGGCCAACCTGTCGCCAGCGGTGTTCATGTCGGCGAGCTTCAAGGCCAGGGCGAGGGCCGCGATGGCCCCGTCGGCGTCGGACACGAGGCCGATGACCTCAGGCCGGGCACCGACCCCTCCGAGCCTGCCGACGACGCCTAGGGTGGGCGCTTCTCCGCCCAACCGCTTGCCCCTGACGCCGGGGAATACTGCCTTGACGAAATCGGTGCTACCCCTGGGGCCGACGACCTCCTCCCAGTACACGGCAGTGCAGCCCCTGGTCTCCAGCAGGCGTTTCACCTTTTCGCCGTCGGCCGTTGGGCTGTCCAAGAGGTCCCATATCTCTAGTACTTGCTTCAGCGGCATAGTGCAGTCCCTCCTTGATGCTACTCCGCAAAGGCGTAGGGGATGATAGTCTTGCCCACAGCCTCTTCGGCCACGACGAACAGGGCTTTGTCACGCATGCCCGACCCCAGGATGAGCCTGCTTGCTGGTACCGTCAGCACTTGAACCTCGCGGCCCTCCCGCAATTCGGCGCTGGTGACGGGCAGCCCCTCAGGGTCGAAGGTCATTATGAGGTCGGGGAAAGTGGCCAGCCTGCTATGTCCGTCCAGCGTCATGTACTCGTTCCAGAAGGTCAGGGTGAACGCCTCTCCGTCCCCGGAAAGGCCCAGGCGGCCTATGTCGAACCCGCCCCTGGTCTCCAGGACGAATGACGTGACCACCCCTCGAGCGACCACCTTCCCACCGAGGAAAGCCGCAGCGGCCTGCGTCCGTTTGGCCGCAGGCGCGTCGAGCATAGCCTGGCCGAGCCCGATGGCCTGACTGATGGCCCCGGGGGCGCCATGTTCCCGCACGTACCTAGCCTGCACTGGGTTCCTCGCGACGGCCACCAGGCCTCCTGTTTGAACTGCGGCCTGCCGGACAAGCATGGATGCCGCGGCCAGCCCACCGCGGGCTACTACCTCCAGCCGTTTGTCCAGGCGCGTGTCGCCACCGACAGCCGTTTGGACCGAGACGTAACTGGGTACCAGGTGGAGGCCCATAGAGCCCATGATCCCCGTAGGGTGCGCCCGGCCGTTGCAAGGGGCGTCGAGCACGGGGATGCCAAGACACGCCGCCTGCAGCCAGCCGTTGAGGGTGGCCGCGCCCCCGTTCTCGTTGGTGATCAGGGCTGACGGGCGTAGGTCCATCACTTCCATGAGCAACTGCACGGCGCGGAGGTAGTCCACAGGCTCCAGGTACCGGTCGGTGGCAGCGGGCGCCCCGACGGCAGAGACCGTGAGGACCACGTCAGTGTCCGCCAGCTCGCTCAAGCCGGTGAGGCGAGGGGTGCCCATGGTCACCGCCAGTTCGCCCATACGCCTCCCATCATTGCGCCAGCCCCCGCCTCCGCCGCCGAGAACCGCTCCGCCCAGGCACGCCGCCTCGACGTCGTTACGCGTCAGTACTCTGTTCATCGCAAGCCCTCTAGTGCCAGTCTCAACAGCGCGGTGCCTCCCGCCGCCAGGACCGGGTCGACCACTGGAACCCCCAGTTCCCGCCTGAGGACGGGCGCGAAGCCTGCGGTGGACATCCCCGTACATGCCAGGCAGATGACGCCGGCGCCCCTCTCCCGTAAGGTCCTGCCGACCTGAAGGGTGACGGCACGGCCTTCCGGGGTGAGGAAATCGAGAGTGGTGCGGACGCTGGCGGGGCAAAGGGAGTGCAACAGGTGGCTGCCCAGAATTCGTGCCATGCGCGGCGGCACTTCCGCCGTGAGACTGAGCACGCCGACCGGGAGGCCGAAGGTGAGCGCTACTGCCGCGGCTGCCACTCCAGCCCCGATGACTGGTACATCGACTTCTGCCTGAGCCCCTTCCAGCCCGGGATCCCCGGCGCAGCTGATGATGATGGCCCTGGCCCCCAAGGACCGCAAGGTTCGCGCCGCGAAGGGTACTTTGGCCGCAGCTTCTGCTTCCGACTCCGCATCGAAGACGCCCTGGGGCTGTCCTGGTAGACAAACACTGGTGATATCGAGTGTCGGGTACGCCTGTTCGATCATCTTGCCGTGGGACTCAAGCAGGGCGCGGTCGGAGGTGGTCAGAACCCTGATCAGTCCGATGGGTATGGCAGCCATGTCATCCCCCCCCTTCCCGGGACAAGCACCCGGTACGAATCCACCCCTCCCGGAGAGAGGGGTGGATTCGTCAAACTCTTACCTCAAGAGAAGAACGCCCTGATGACTGAGTTCACGAACCCGTAGAGGCCGTCGCCGGCGATGAGGCCTGCCTCGCGGATTTCCATCCACTTGGTGCCGGTAGCGAGCCTAACAGCCACTGCCCCAAGGAGGCCGATGCCGTAGATGGGACTGTTGATCAGCAGGCCCGTGGCGAACAGCACGCCCATGGCGCGGCTCGGTCCGCCGATGAACTGCAGGATGGCGCCGGGGAGGAAGGCATACATGACGTGACGGACGACGTCAGGGTTCGCGCCCGCCTTGATGGTGGTGGCGAACACCTTGCTGATGGGCGGGATGATGTTCTGGTCGAAGTGCATCTGGAAGAAGGCCAGCACCACCAAGATACCGACGGCCGCGCCGAGGATCTCTGCGTAGAACTGCTGCTTGCGGCCCTGGAGTTCGTACTGGGAATCCGCACCGGACCCGCGGATGAGCCAACCTGTCTTCAGGTCGTAACCAAGGTCAGCGAAGATGGGTCCTGTGGAAGCCGTGTAGCCGGTGAGGAAAGCCAAGGGAACGGCTGGGAAGCCGAGGGCCATGCCGCCCAGGAGGAAGATGACGGTGACGGCGAAAGCTGGAAACCAGCCCGAGTGCATGGCGCACATGCCCACGATGATCGAGGAGATGAAAGCTGAGAAGCCGGCCCAGATTATCCACATCACCAGTTGACCTACGCCGAGCTGGGCCCAGATGCCCGTAATGGCGGCCACGGCCACGGCGCCGAGGGTGAAGTACAACCAGTGCTTGGCGTACTGCTTCCTCTGCTCCGTGCCACCCAGTTCCATTCTAACGGTACCTCCGGTGGCTGCCTCGCCCTCTTCGGCCACTTTCCGGCCGCGGTTAAGGAGCATGAGGATGGCCTGGACCAACTGGACTATGCCAGCACCGATCATGAAGCCTTGCGGGTAGTACGTCTTGCCCAGGTCGAGACCGAACCATTGCGGCGCGTAGCCGCGGATCAAGAGGCCTACACCCAGAGCGGTGATAGCGAAGATGTTGGCGATAAAGGCGATGCCGATCCCGGCCATGGGCAGTTTGAAGTGGGTGCCGACGGCGCCCACAGCGATGCCCTGGACCAGGCGCCAGGCCTTGCGGCCACCCTCGTCACCGGCCTCGAGCACGCGTGCGGTAGCGATGCCAGGGGGCCATGGGTTGGCAGCTGGGAAGAGGGCCGTATCGAACATCTTGTAGCCCAGCCAAACGTCTAGGATGACTGCGATGGCCGCCCCTGCCAGCATCGGGATGACCAGGTCGGTCCGGCCCATGGCAAACACGATAGCCACCGACAGCAAGCCTGCGTTTGCGGCGGTGAACCCGCCGCCCGAGGCGGCTGTCTGCACGAGGTTCTGCCGGTCTAGGTTCCGAAACGATTTGAAGAGAAGCTTGCCGATAATGAGGGCCATGAGTGCACCGATGATGGATGTGTTCGGGGTGACGCCGATCCTGCCGATGATCTGCATGCAGATGACGGCGGACAGGGCGGCCATCAACGCCGAGGTCACCAGCGTCGCCGGCTCCAACAGCCGGGGGTGCTGTCTGGGTTCCTTGGACACGCTTAACCAGTCCTTTCACTTCCTAAATGGCCAGAAAACTACAGCATCTATCATAGGTCACGGAATGGGCACGTTTGTATGGGCGACGTGTCCCATTATCAGCCTTGACCCTTGTGCAACCCGTACAAAGGTTGGAGGAAGTCCAGCGCGGCTAAGGCCAACTGCAGCCTCAGCCTGGTCTCGTTGTCGCTGAGGTCCGCTTTGAGTAGGGCGCCGATACGTTCGAGCCGATGACGGAGGGTATTGCGGTGCACGAACAGGGCGCGGGCGGCCCCGTTCAGGTTCCCGTTGTGCGCCAGGAAGTAACGGAGGCTCTTGACGTACTCAGTGCCTTCGTCCCTGTCGCTGGCCAGGAGAGGCTCCAGGGCGTCGCGGCAGAACTCACGCAGGTCCCTGCTGCCAGCCATGGGGAGGAGCAGGCGGTAAAGGCCGAGGTCATTGTAGTGGAGGACAGACCCAGACCCCCTCGCCGCCCGCGCCGCTCGCACTGCCTGTTGGGCCCGGGTGTGGCTCTCCGCAACGTCCGCAAGGTCCGAGGCGTGAGTACCTATGCCCACGGAGACCGTGAGGCCCGGAATGGACGCCGCCACTCGCCTGGTGATACTCGTAGCCACGTCGAGGGTCCGCTGCTTGGAGTCGGCTTGGCTCAAGTGCAGGAGAGCGGTGATGCTATCGGAGCGGTTGACGATCACAGCTTTGGGGTCAAGACTGGTGAGTTCTGGAGTCACCACGTGCAGCAGCCAGCGCTTCAGGTCCTGTATGGCGGGTTCGTCCAGGCGGCGGTCCCTGCAGTACTGCTCGAACCCATCGACGTCAATGACCATGGGTACGAACGAACTGCTCAGGTCCCAGCCCACGAACCTCGCCCGGTGTTCGATAGTAGAAGGTGAGCCGATCTTGCCGGCCAGCATGTCCTCGAACAGGTCCCGCGCCAGACGGCCCTCGGCCTCGTACACGGCGCGCAGCCGCATCAGCTCGAGTCCTGCGATGGCAGCGGCGTGTTCGAGGGCAATGCTGTCCTGCTCTCTAAACCCCTCGCCCATCTCGACCGCAACGATCTGCCCGAGGATCTGTCCCCCTGCGAACACCGGCATGATAAGCTGCCCGGCGGAATCCAGGTCTGGGAACGGGGGGACCCGCACTGGCTTTCCTTCGCGCACCGTGGCGTCGAGGGTCCCGCCGGCGCGGAGCCTGTCCAGGACCGCCGGGCACGAGATGGAGTCTTGGAGGGCCCTGACGCGGTTGAGGTCGTCGCTTGCCCCCCAGCTGGACGCCGCCACCACGGAAAGCCCCGCGTCCCTGAGAAATACCGGGCGCCTAATAATAGCAGCTAGGGTGTCGGCTAGGGCCTGCAGGCCACCTCCACTGAGTAGCACCGCCGTCAGGTCCTTGTGGATCCTGAGGGCAGCCGCCAACTGGTCAGACCGTTCGTCCAGGATGGCCCTGAGGATCGGCGTAACGATATCGACGTAGGGGGTGTCCAGAGCGAGTTCAATGACAGGGAAGCCCAGTTCATTGGCGAGGACGATCACCTCTTTGGGTATCGCCGAGATGAACCTGCCAGGCTTAATGGCGAGGGCCGCCGCACCCACACGGTGCAGTTCGCGCACGAGGCTCAGCTGGGCGTCGAGCTGGTCCTTGATGGCGTAGACTGTGGTGAGCAGGAGTTCATCCCCACGCAGCCAGGCAGCCGCATCGGGGACCTCCATGATGTCCACCCACCGGATGGGGCGGTCCAGCCCTGCCTTACCCGCCACAAGTTTGGCCTTGGCCAGCCCTCCCAGGGAAAGCGCCTTGCGGACCGTGATGGCCACGTTTGCACCCCTTTCGCGCTGATGGGTGGGCGTGAGGTTCTCTTAAACTACACTGGACTTGGCCCGGTTGAGTGGACATCAAAACGCCTAACCGGCAACTGCCGGTGAGTTCGTCTGGTGAGTCGTTAGCGGTGAGGCGGCCACCTTCCTCTCGTACTCCTCAGGGCTCAGCTGCCCGAGCGCGGAATGCCGGCGCTTGCGGTTGTAGAAACCCTCAATGAAGTCGAAAAGCACTGTCGTCAGTGCCCGCCGGGTCGGCCAGTAGCCACGGTCCAGTAATTCTGACTGCAAGGTCGCGAAAAAGCTCTCAGCCGCTGCGTTGTCCAGAGCGTCGCCCACGGTCCCCATCGACCCCTTCAGCCCCGCTGCTTCCAGCCGCTCGGTGAAGGCCACGGACGTGTACTGCGAGCCGTGAGCGGAGTGGTGATTTACGACCTGCCCCGGCCGACGATTCCACACAGCCATGTCCAGGGCGGTCACCACCAGGTCGGCCTTTGCGCGTGGGCCCGCCGCCCAGCCGACCACCCTGCGCGAGAACACGTCCAGGACTGTCGCGATATAGAGCCAGC
>JAUYDU010000071.1 GCA_030691665.1 Chloroflexota bacterium | reverse complement strand
TTCTCCTTCCCCCGCAGCCGGAAGATGAGGAAGGGGTCCCGGTCGAACTCCTCGGCCAGGAGGTAGTACACCGCCGCGACGTGCTTGCAGGGGTTGGCCCAGTCGGGGCAGGAGCAGTCGCTCTCCAGGTCTCCGCGCCGCGTGGGGAAGAGGGAGACGCCGGCGGCCCGGAATGCCTCCTCGATGTCCTGGGGCATCTCACCTGCCAGGAGCCTGGCGGCGAAGAGGGCCTGGGAGGCCATGGCGTCGGCCACCTTCCGCCACTGGGCCTCTGAGAGGGGCGCCAACTGGATGCTGACCGAATAGGGCCTGGGCCGCGAGCCCTGGACCCGGGCGGCGACCTGGCCCTTCTTGACCTCCAGGCTCATCACCTGGCCGGCCCTGGCGTAGGCCCGGCCCCGCCCCAGCCTGGCGCCCAGGTCCAGGGACTCCAGGAAGGCGAGCCACTTCCCCGACCACCAGGTCTCGCCGATCCGTCCCCGCTGGCTCTTCGCCTTGATCCCGCCCTCGACAGGCCGGGGCCGGCTAGGCGGATAGAACTCCCACTCTCCCCGGCGTCCCATCTAGCCCTCCACCACCGCGTGGCTCGATAGCGCTAGGAGCTCGCGGAGCTGCTCGGTGGACATCTCGGTAAGCCACGCTTCGCCCGTGCCTATCACGCTCTCGGCCAGCGCCCGCTTCGTCTCCATAAGCTGGTCGATGCGCTCCTCGAGAGTGCCGGCGCAGACGTACTTGTGCACCTGGACGTTCTTCCTCTGGCCGATGCGGAAGGCCCTGTCGGTGGCCTGGTTCTCCACCGCCGGGTTCCACCAGCGGTCGAAGTGGAAGACGTGGTTGGCGGCGGTGAGATTGAGGCCCAGCCCGCCGGCCTTGAGGGAGAGGATGAACACGGGCGGCGCCTGCCCCGTCGACTGGAACCGCTGCACCATCTCGTCCCTGGCCTTCCTGGACGTGCCGCCGTGCAGGAAGAGGACCTCCCGCTCCAGCGCCTCCTGGAGGTGCGCCTTCAGCATCTGTCCCATCTCGGCGAACTGGGTGAAGACCAGGGCCCGGTCGCCCGCCGCCACCACCTCCTCCAGCATCTCCCCCAGGCGCAGCACCTTGCCCGAGCGCCCGTCCAGGGCGCTCTCATCGTGTAGGAACAGGGCCGGGTGGTCGCACACCTGCTTCAGCTTCGTCAGGGCTGCGAGCACCTGCCCCTTCCGCTCTATCCCCTCGCTCTCCTCCACCTTCTCCATCATCTCCTTTACCACCGCCTGATAGAGGGATGCCTGCTCCCTGGTGAGATTACAGAAGACCTTCATCTCCATCTTCTCGGGAAGGTCCTGGATGACGGCGGGGTCGGTCTTGAGGCGGCGAAGGATGAAGGGCCCTACCAGCCGCCGCAGCCCGGCCATCCGCTCGGCGTCCCGGTACCTCTCGATGGGGGTGGCGAAGCGCCGCTGGAAGCTTTCCGCCGAGCCCAGGTAGCCGGCGTTCAGGAACTCCATGATGGACCACAGCTCCGAAAGGCGGTTCTCCACGGGGGTGCCGGTGAGGGCCACGCGGTGGCTTGCCTTGAGGGAGCGCACCGCCTGGGTCTGCTTGGCCGAGGGGTTCTTGATGTTCTGGGCCTCGTCCAGCGCCACCCGGTGCCAGGGGACGGCGGCGAGCTGCTCCCGGTCCCGCTGGGCCAGGGCGTAGGTGCTGATGACCAGGTCGTGCCTCTTCGCCTCCCGCGCGAAGGCACGGCCCGAGAGCCGCTCCCCGCCGTGGTGCACCATGGCCCGCAGCGACGGGCCGAAGCGCTCCACCTCGCGGCGCCAGTTGCCTACCACCGACATGGGGGCGATGAGCAGAGTGGGCCCCGGCTTATTGCCGTTGGACCTCTCGTGCAGGAGGAGGGCGATGAGCTGGACCGTCTTGCCGAGCCCCATGTCGTCGGCAAGGCAGGCCCCCAGGCCGTAGCGGTCCAGGAAGGCCAGCCACGAAAGACCCCTCAGTTGGTACGGGCGAAGCGTGCCCTGGAACCTCTCAGGCGCTGGGATCTCCTCCATCCGGCCGGCAGAGTCAAGGCCCTCCAGGAGCTGCCTCAGCCAGCCCTCGCCCTCTACGGCGACCACGGGCAGCCCGGGGCCGGCGCCCTCCCCTGCCAGGCCCAGCCTCAGCAACTCGCCCAGCCCCATCCGGCCCCGTTTCCCCTGGAGGAAGCGGAGGGCCGCGTCTATCTCCTCAGGCCTGAGCTCCACCCACTGTCCTCGAACGCGCACCAGGGGCACCTTGAGGGCCGCCAGCCGCTCAAGCTCCTCGCGGGTGAGCGTCTGGTCCCCCAGGGCGGCTTCCCAGTCGAACTCCACCAGGCTATCCAGGCCCAACAGGCCTGATGCTCCGGCCTTGCCATCCCCCTTCGACTTCACCCGAACACGCACGCCCAGCCTGGCCTGGGGCTTCTGCCACCACGGCGGCACCAGCACGCCGAAGCCGCTCTCCTCCAGGAGCGGGGCCGCCTCCCGCAGAAACCGGTAGGCGTCCTCCGTCGTGAGACCAGAGGCGACAGGCCGGGGGGACTTGAGGCCCTCCTCCAGAGGAGGAAAGAGACGGCAGGCCCGGCCTAGGTCCGCCAGAAGCCGCTCCTGGGGGTTCTCGAAGCGCCGCTCAAGGAAGGTGAGCACGGCGGAGCGTTCCGTCCACACCCTCGACGCGTCGATGAGCAGGCTCCTGTCGTCCACAGCTTGAAGGTGAAAGCTCACCACCCACGGAGGCGGTTTCTTGCGGCCCCGGCCTTCTTTCGCCGGCTCCTCCGGCGGCTCCAGACGGAAGCAGGTTCGGAAGCCCGCCTCCCGGCCCGCGAGAGCGAGTTGGCCGGTCCATTCCCGCACCTCGTTGAGGAATGCGGCGGCCTGGCCGGCCGGCGCCGCGACGCGTGGGTCTTCGGAGGCGAGGGACCGGAGCCAGCGTTCCGGCAGCGTGGCCTGCGTGGGCCGCAGGCGTTTTGGCGCAACAGCAATGGGCTGAGACCCCAGGGCGTGGCGGACGGCCGCGTCCACGGTGGCCACTAGGAAGCTTTCGACCAGCGCGGAGGGCGACGCCTCTTTCCCACCGGCGCCCAAGGCGCGGCACACCGGCGGCATCGCCCTGATGAGGAGGCGGCGGCGCTCCGGCAGGTCGCCCTCCTCCAGCAGCGGCCTCCACACGGCCTTCAGAACGCTGTCGCTCGCCTCTTCCACGTCCGGTAGGAAGCGCCCCTGGGCCAGGAGTTCCAGGCAGAGCTTGCCCGCTTCGGCCCAGTACCGCAACGATGCCCCCTCGCAGATGCCAGAAGGAGAGCCGTCGGCCACGGCCGCCAGAAGAGACAGTGCGTCCAGCGGAGGGAGCTCCAGGCTGGGGACCTTCCACGCCACCAGACGCTTCTGTGTCTGGACACCCGCCTCGTCCAGAAGGAGCTCCGGACTGGACATGGGCCGGGCGCCTGCCGACGGCAGCCTCAGGCGGACCTCAACACCTCGCCCCTGGCTGCCAAACGTGCTGCCGAGCACAGCCTTCAGCGCTTCCCGAAGCCCAGCCAAGTCAACGGCGAACGGATGCGGACGAGGCTCCCGACCGGCGCGCCCCGCCGCTCCCGTCCGCTGTAGAGGCGCGGAGTCCTCTCCCCAGATATGAAGAGCGGAGCCGCTCCAGATGCCGTGAAGGACTATCACTCTGCACCCATGCCCCCTTGAGCCTGCACGTTGATTCTACGCCGTTCCGGCGCACTTGGGGAAGCCCTGACCCTACCTGCCAGGTGCGGTTTCCCCGCTCGGACCGGCCCTTCTTGGCAGCCACGGCCTCACGGACCCGCTGCCAGGGGCAGCCCGACCCGGTGGGCGCGCTCCCCCACAAGCAACGCGCCTCATTCTTGAACACACCGGCTTGTATGTCGCTTCTTGACACACAGGGGCCTGGTGTGCGTAGGGATGGATCCCGGCCGTGAGGATGTTCCCCGCCTTGCGGGGCGCCGCAGCCCGCGTGGCTGTCCACGGGATCCTTTTTCGGGTTGGGCCGATGTAAGCGTGTCACGGGGCTGTTCCGCCCACAGCGCGGCTCTTTTTTCTGCGAGCACCAACTTCCTGGGGGGTGATGATTATCGCATTGCTTTTTCGTGTACCCCAAAAGGCCATTTTGTGTGATGCTATCTACGTTGGCAACAGCCAACCGCACCTTAAAAACCGCATAGGACTAGCTAGACAAAGGTAGAGGTTACATCCCTCTACTGGCGTTGAATCCCGTTGG
>JAUYDU010000002.1 GCA_030691665.1 Chloroflexota bacterium | reverse complement strand
TCCTGGCCAGCGAGGACGCCACGCTAAGCTACGCAGGCCACACCTGGCAGATCAAGCAGGGGTGGAACTTCGTGGGGTGGTACTAGGGGCCAGCTGTCGGCCCATCGCCTACTCTCCCTCAGCCGGCAAGCGCGCCGCCTTCGTTGGTGCCACGCCGGCATCCACCACCCGGCCGTCCAGCATGCGCACGATGCGCTCCGCCGCCGAGGCGATCTGGGCGTCGTGGGTGACCAGCACCAGCGTCACCCCCCGCTCCCGCTGGATGCGCCGAAGCAGGTCCAGCACGAGCTGGCCCGACTTGGAGTCCAGGTTGCCCGTCGGCTCGTCGGCCAGGAGGATGGGCGGGTCGTTGGCCAGGGCACGGGCGATGGCCACCCGCTGACGCTCGCCGCCGGAGAGCTTGGTGGGCGGCGTGGCGGCCCGGTCGGCCAGGCCCACCGCCTCCAGCAGCCGCTGAGCCTTGGCCCGCCGCTCCCAGAAGGAGAGCTGGGCCTCGTACATGGGGAGCTGTACATTGGCGGAGGCGGAAAGAGTGGGCAGCAGGTTGTGGAGCTGGAAGACCAGCCCCACTCGATGCGACCGATAGTGGCTAAGGTCGCGCATGTGCGCCAGGTCGACGCCGTTGACGACGATGCGGCCGGAGTCAGGCCGGTCCAGAGCACCGATCAGGTGAAGAAGGGTGGACTTGCCGCAGCCAGACGGGCCCGTGATGGCCACGAACTCGCCCTCGCTGACCTGGAGGGTGGCGCCGTTGAGGGCGTGGATGCGCCCCTCCTCGTAGGTCTTTACCACGTCCTGGACATCGATGGCGATACGGTCTCTATTCATAGCGTATGGCCTGAATGGGCGACAGCCGCACGGCGCGGATGGCCGGATAGAGTGCTCCCAGGAGGGCTACAGCCACCCCCACCGCGAGGCCGCGGATGAACACGTCGGGCGTGTATTCGAGCGCCAGGAAGCTGCGCACCACCGGAAAGATCAGGATCACCCGGGTGAAGATCACCGCCAGGGTAGATCCTATCAGAGCACCGATGACGCACAAGAGGATCGATTCGCCCAGCACCATCTGGAGCACGCGTCGCTGGCGCCAGCCCACGGCCCGCAGGATGCCGATCTCGCGGGTGCGCTCGAAGACGGACATCACCATCGTATTCATGACGCCGATGCCGCCGATGAAGACGGCCAGGAAGGAGATGGCCAGGTTGAGAGCATCCATGAGCTGCATGCCCTGGTCTACATCGCTGTAGTCGGACAGAGTGCGCAGGGTCGCTAGCTCGGGGTGGTCCTGCTCAATGCGGGCGGTGAGCTGAGCGAGATCGATGCCCGGCTTGGCCCTCACGTAGATGAGGGTCATCAGCCCCCTCTTGCGCTCGTACTCCTGGACGGTGGCCAGTGGCAACATGCCGCCGCCGTCCTCCCATACGTTACCCGTGCGGTAGATGCCGACCACGGTGAACCGTCGATCTCGCAACTCGACAGTATCGCCCACTCCCTTGCCCAACTGGCGGCTCGCTTCCCGCCCCAGCAGGATCTCGTCGGTGGCCCCCGCGGCCAGCGCTCGCCCTTCCAGCAGAGGCACCTCAAAGTGCGCCAGGTCGGCTGGCTCGATGCCGAGCTGGACAAAGTAGGGATTGGAGCCGAGGGGCGAGATGACCATCAGCACGCCGATGGCGTGCTCCACCCCAGGATAGGCTTCGATCTCCCCAAGCTGCTCCGACGTGAGGGTGCTGAAGGTGAGGTCGGAGCTGCCCGACTGGCCGATGGCGAAGTCAGCGCCACCGGCCCGCAGAATCTCGGCCGCCGTGGCCTTAACGCTATGGGTCACCACCCCCAAGGCCACGACGGTGGTGATGCCGATGCTGATGCCCAGGGCGGTGAGCAGGCTACGGATGCGTTGGCGCAACAGGTTGCGGACGATGAGCATGAAGAAAGGCATAGGACACCTCCCGGACGGCCAAAGCCAGCCTAATTATAACTTCGGACGTGCGAACGCATAAGAGCCAAGGTGATTTCGGGAGAGAGGTCGCAGAGAGTAGGGCTGGTGCCCCTGGCAGGACTCGAACCTGCAACCCGCTGCTTAGAAGCCATAGGGCGAGATGCTAGGTAGTGGTAATACGCGCCAGCCGCAATATTTGGCTCTAGATGGCTGCAAACTGGTGTCAATTAGATGAACGGCGCGCCAATGCAGAAGCCCCCAGGCCGTCACGCCCAGGGGCTCCCTTCTTCTTGGCCCTGCCGCTTCTCTTCACCCGACCGCGCCGGGCTACCTGGCGGCTCCAGGCCCCATCGATGCCTAGCTCTTCGCCCTCCACTTGCACCACGACCCGTCCGCCAGCTTCGTCGGGCAGTACAGCTTGCCGCCCTTCCCCTGGCGGGCCTTGCCGTGCTGAGGGCAGCGCTGGCCGGGGTTGTCGCCGTTGTCGCTGGCTCCGTCCTCAGTCGGCCCCCACGTGGACAGGCTCTCTAGCAGTTGGCGGTAGGTCTCCTCCGCCTCCTCCACCGTGTCGGCTCGCACCGTCACCATCCGCTCGCTGACGTTCCCGCCCACGAGCCTTGTTGTCACCGCAACCTTGTATTCGTCCATCCCTTTCTCCTCAATCGTTGTAGATGTCCTGAAGGCGTGGCCGGTCGGGGCGCTCCGGCGGCCCCCAGATGCCCAGGTCTAGCCCCTTCATCACGAACCGGCCATACCCCACGTGACGCACGGCCAGGAGCCGACGCCGCTCGTTGCACAGGATGCAGCGCCAGCGGCCCCGGCGGTCCTGACGGCGCAGGGTGTAGGCCGCGCACGTCTGGCACAAGAGGCACAGGTGGCGGCCCGTAGCTCCGCACAGGTGGCAGGGGGCGGCCATCACGCCGCCCCCTTGCCGTTGTGCCCGTTGCCGTTGAGCCGGGCCAGCAGCCCGACAGCCAGCCGGTGCTTGCAGAAGTGGCCGTTGCCGTGGCGGATGTAGTCGGGGCATTCGCACTGGCCGTTCTGGACGATGTAGGACTTCAGGGCGTCCTCGCTGGCGACGCGCCAGGTGTCCTTGTCCAGCCGCTCGATGGGCCGCAAGAGTAGGATGAACGCGGCCTTCTCGAGCCGCCCGGTCAGGTGGGGGTTCTCCCGCGAACCCCGCTCCACTAGCTCCCGTAGGGCCTCGATCTGCATTGCCATCCCCCTTTCTGTGGTAGGCTACTGCGACATCCGATGTTCTCATTATAGGACACTAAGGGACATATTGTCAAGTCCTTTTTCGGGGAATTCTGGGAATTTTCTTGACACTGTGTCCCCTAGCGTGTATGCTTTCCACAAGGGGGTAATGATGACGGAGTGGATGACGGTCAAAGAGGCGTGCGCCTACCTGAAGGTCGACCGGCGCACGCTATACAAGTACATGAAGCTGGGCAAGCTGCCGTACTACCAGCTAGGTGGGGTAGGCACAAGGCGCTTTCGCCGAGAGGACCTGGACGCCTTGCTAGTGCCGATGGGTGGTAAGCAGAAGACCGCCCAGACCAAGGTCTAGGCGGCCATCGGATGCCTTCCCCGCCTACCACAGCAGGAGAGGCAGCTACACTATGGCACCAACCGGGCGGCTAGGGCAAGGCGACCATGCGTTCGACAATGCCCCTGGGACGCACCAGGAAGGCCGAGAAGCGGCCCCTACGCTCGGATTGGCCCCCTTCTCCCCCCCTTGATTCGCCCCCACACCGCCTCGCCGGGAACAAGATGGGGGACACCGAAACGCTTCCGCCCACGCACACGGTACTGGTATCCTTCAGCCCATATCCGCTGTGGACCGAT
>JAUYDU010000537.1 GCA_030691665.1 Chloroflexota bacterium | reverse complement strand
TCCACGGATGCTCTACCTCACGCCCTTCACCACCGAAGAGCAGTGGGAAGCCTGGGGCGAGGAGTTCCGCCTGGACAGACCACTCCCGGTCCAGTACCTAGTTTGGCTGGGCAAGTTTGTGCGCGGCGACATGGGCACCTCCCTGCGGGAGGGCCGACCCGTGCTCACCATCATCCTGAAGAGGCTGCCAGCCTCCCTTCAGCTTGGGCTGGCAGCCTTCGTCTTCTCCGCAGTGATTGGCGTGGTACTGGGCGTTGTGGCGGCAGTGAGGCGAGCCAGCATGATGGACTACGTAGGGAGGACGTTCGCCCTCCTCGGACAGGCTTTGCCACCCTTCTGGGTAGGGATTGTACTCATCCTCATATTCTCCGTTCGCCTCCATTGGCTGCCGACCAGTGGCCGGGGAGGGGTAACGCACTTCATCATGCCTGCTGTGACACTGGGGTGGCTAGCGGCGGCGGCCAACCTACGCCTAGTCCGCTCGGCGATGCTGGCCACGCTGGACTCGGAATACGTGAAGCTGGCCAGGGCCAAGGGTGTGCACGAATGGGTGGTTATCTGGAAGCACGCCCTCAGGAACGCTCTCATTCCACCCCTGACGCAGATGGGGCTGACCCTGGCGTCGTTCATTGGCGGCGCTGTGGTGACGGAGTCGGTGTTCTCCTGGCCGGGAGTCGGCCGCCTGGCCCTGGATGCGGTGTACAACAACGACTATCCTCTGCTCATCGGTGTGGTCCTGCTGATCAGTATGCTGTATCTCGTGGTCAACCTGCTGACGGATATTGCGTATGGCTACATTGACCCAAGAATCCGCTATTCGTAGACTCAGCCTGGCTGGTGGCTGGACGTGCCGGGCCTTTCGCAGGTGGCCCATCGTGCCGGCATTTCTTCTGGCCGTTGTCGTGGGCGCAGCCATCTTTGCGCCGTTCCTTGCCCCATATGACCCGGTCGCAGCCGATTTGAAGGACAGGAACGCGCCGCCCATGTGGTACCCGAAGGGAAGCGTCCGGCACATTCTGGGCGGAGACCCGCAGGGCAGGGATGTCCTCAGCCGCGTGATATATGGGGCGAGGATATCGCTGATAGTGGGGGCTGTGGCAGTGTCCGCGGGTATGGTAGCAGGCACCGCACTGGGACTCATATCGGGCTTCCTTGGCGGTCTGGCAGACGACGTCCTGATGCGACTCGTCGATCTTAGCCTCGCGATTCCCATCATATTGCTGGCACTGGTATTCGTCGTGATCTTCGGGCAGAGCTTCCTACTCCTGCTGGCTATCCTGGCTCTAACAAGCTGGAGCAGGTACGCGAGGCAGGTCCGCGCGGAGGTTCTCCAGCTAAAGGAGACCGACTATGTGGCGCTGGCCAGAGTAGCTGGCGCCTCTATGCCTCGCATCCTGTATAGGCACATCTTCCCCGGCGTAGTGAACACGGTGATAGTGCTGGCCAGTCTTCAGATTGGCTCACTTATCGTTACCGAGGCGATCCTAAGCTACTTGGGCGCGGGCGTGCCGCCGCCTACCCCCACGTGGGGATTGATGGTGGCCGACGGGCGTACCTACCTCGCAAGTGCGTGGTGGGTCGCTTTTTTCCCCGGCGTGGCCATATTCCTGACCGTGGCCGCGCTGAACTTCCTGGGGGACTGGATGAGGGACAAGCTCGACCCGAGGCTCCGCCAACTCTAGGATGTCTCCGCCTCGTCAGAAGAGCGTGCGTGGCGGCTCGAGCGGTCCCCGGCCCTGGCGCAGGAATTCAGGCTGACCCGCCAGGCGCGCTGAGCTCGGAGTGAGCCTGACATGGGCCATACCAGGAGGGGCAGAATGGGCATAGGGGAGATGATTCGGGAGCCGGAGCAGGATGTCCCGGTCCTGGCTAGGTGCGACGTGCTGGTGGTTGGAGGCGGGCCGGCCGGCTGCGCGGCTGCAGCGTCGGCGGCCGAGCTAGGTGCGAAGACGGTTCTAGTGGAACGGTATGGCTATCTGGGAGGCATGTCCACAGGAGGGCTCGTGGTGTGGATCGATCGTATGAGTGACTGGAGTGGTCGGCAGGTGATCTCAGGCTTCGCCAGCGAGCTACTGGACCGGCTGCCTCGGGAGGCGCTCTTGGGCCCGCCGAGGGAGGTGTGGGGTACGAGGACTCCGGAGCTGGTCGGGTACTGGGAAGATCGGGCCTGCGCCTTCAACGGCGTGGTCACCTGGTCGCCCACCGTTGACCCTGAGATGCTGAAGCTGGCCTACATGGAGATCGTGCTGGCGAAGGGCGTGAGGCTGCTGCTGCATTCGTGGGCAGCCAGGCCCCTCCAGGAAGGCAACAGCGTGTGCGGCGTTCTCTTCGAGAGCAAGTCTGGGCGTCAGGCCATTCTGGCATCAGTAGTCATCGATACCACGGGCGATGGGGACGTATTCGCGCTCGCTGGGGCAGCCTTCGAGAGCGACATCGTGGCGGAAGACATCCACCACAAGATGAACGTGGCGTTCCTGTGGGCCGGGGTAGACATGGAGCGTTACCTGAGCTTTCGGCGCCTTCACGCGGACGAACATGATGCCGTGGTGGCGCGCGGAAAGCAGATAGGTGTGGTGGACAGACCCCACGCGATGCCCTGCAACGACACGTGTCTGTTCATGGGCCCGCGCTTGGCAGGGTATAGCTGCCTGGACGTGGAGGATCTGACGGAGGTCGAGGTGGAGTCGCGCCGGCGCATGATGTTGATGTTGGACTTCTATCGGCGCAACATGCCCGGCTTTGAGCATGCGCGGGTGATGCTCACGGCGCCACAAATAGGCGTGAGGCATAGCCGACGATTGATGGGGACGAAGAAGATGACGCGGGAGAAGTGGGCTGCCGGAACTGTGCACGAGGACGAGGTCGCGGTCTCGCCATCGCCTGACCCTAAGTATCCCAACGTCTCAGTGCCTTTCGGCTGCCTGGTACCAGCAACGCTGGACAACCTGCTGGCCGCCGGGCGCAACCTATCCTGCGACCCTGTCACTCACGCCTTCATGCGAGAGATACCGCAGTGCTGGGCGATGGGACAGGCTGCAGGTGTTGCTGCTGCCGTGGCGGTGAAGTCTCGCATGCTCGTTCGCAACGTTGACATCAGTGAGGTGCGGAGCCACCTGTGGAAGCAAGGCGTGTTCCTGCACGATGAAAGAAGCGATGTGCCTGGATCCCGTGCCTTGAAGCGGCGGCCGTAGGGTCTG
>JAUYDU010000513.1 GCA_030691665.1 Chloroflexota bacterium | reverse complement strand
GAGCTCTCTTTGGCGTCGAGGTAGCCGTCGTTGAAGCCGGCGTCGGGGTCGCCATCGTCGTCATCGTTGGAGTCGCTGGGGTTGGCGGTGGTGTCTCCATCGGTATTGGCGTTGGGGTCTGTGCAATCGGGGACTCCGTTGCCGTTGTAGTCGTAGCCTTCATCGGTGGAGCCGTCCTGGTCGTTGTCCAGCCCGTCGCAGACCTCGGGCTTCTTGCTGGCGTCGCGCGTGTTGGAGCCGTAGTAGTTCTCGGCCGCGTTGGAGTAGCCGTCGCCGTCTACGTCGGTATCGCAGGCGTCGCCGCCGCCGCCGTCCTCGTCGTAGCGCCTGTCGCCGTCAGAGTCGACCGTCGCATTGGGGTAGTCTTGCTGATCTTCGTTGGATAGGCCGTCGTGGTCCTCGTTGACCCCGCCGTCGGCGTCGAGGTCTGCCTGATCGGCGTTGGCGTGCCAGGGGCAGTTGTCGCAGACGTTGCCGACGCGGTCGCTGTCGGCGTCCTCCTGGCCGGGGTTGGGCGCGAGCCGGCAGTTATCGGTGGCGTCCAAGACGCCGTCGCCGTCGCTGTCGCCAGCGTTCACCAGGGCCGCCATCTCCCGGTCGTAGATCAGGTTCAGGCCGAGGTGATCGGAGAGGCGCCCGGAAACCCAGGCCGGGTAACGAGATGGGTCGCCCAGGGGGTAGACCACATTGATGCCGTTCCCGATGTCGCTGCCGTTCATGCGTGTCCAGACTGCCGAGCCTGTGCCGCCATAGGACGGCTTGGTGGCGGCGTTGACCATCTCGATGGCGTGGCGGAAGTAGCCGGGCCCCTGGGCGTGGTCGATCTCGGCCTGCATGCGCAGGTAGCGGCCGAGGTAGGTGTCGATGTAGCGGACGGCCTCGCGCTCGGCCCAGAAGGCCACGTTCCCGGGCGAGGGGTCGGTGACCGTGCTCAGGTGGCCGCAGACCGCCGTTTCGCGGCCGGCGTCGTAGAAGGTGATGACCCGGTTGTCGTGGGGCCCCTCCTGGTCGACGAGGTAGGCGACGGGCAGGCTGGGATAGCGGCCCAGGGCGCCGGCGCCGATGGCGATGCCGAAGGAGGAGGTCTCGACGCCGATGTTGGCCACGTCGACGTTGGGCTGGCCGGCCGTGTACTCGACGATGGCCTTGAGGTCGTCCTGGTGAAGGAAGCCGTTGCAGTTCTCCGTGCCCTGGCTCTTGAGGTTGCCTGGCTGGCCGCTGCCTCGGCCCTCGGGGTTGAAGACAACGACCACGAAGCCGCTGGCGGCCAGGTTGCGATAGCCGGGGTTGTCAGCCAGGGGAGCGCCGGCGCCGGTGCCGCCGGGGATGGCGATGAGGGCGGGGAAGCGCTGGCCGGGGTAGAGGGCGGGCACCGGCCGGACGATACGGGTGTAGAGCTGGTTGCTGTTGGGGGCGGTCACCCAGGTCTCGATGGCCTCGATGGTGTAGATGGGCGGTGGTGTAGGAGTCGGGGTAGCTGTAGCGGTGGGTGTGGGCGTGGGTGTGGGTGTGGGTGTGGGCGTAGGCGTAGGCGTAGGCGTGGGGGTGGGAGTAGGGGTTGCGGTGGGTGTCGGCGAGGGCGTGGGAGTGGGAGTGGGAGTGGGAGTGGGCGTGGGAGTGGGAGGGGGAGTGTCCTGTGGCTCCACGAAGACGGGTCTCTGGCCCAGGGTGAGGGTCACCGTGCCG
This sequence comes from Chloroflexota bacterium, assembly GCA_030691665.1. Lineage (GTDB taxonomy): Bacteria > Chloroflexota > Dehalococcoidia > SM23-28-2 > SM23-28-2 > JAUYDU01. The sequence goes on along the minus strand of JAUYDU010000513.1, from coordinate 4,480 downwards.
TTGCTCGCGGGCACCTCAACCGAGGTAACGTTGCCCTGCTGGTCGGTGACGGCGTTGGTGACCAGGGCGGAGGGCGCGGCTAGCGTCAGGGTCACGTTCTGGGTAGGCGGGCCGCCGGCGAAGTCGTCGTACCAGAGGACCGTGATGGGATCGCCACCCGCGCCGGTAAGGACGTACCCGTAAACATTGGTCGGCAGGCCGGTGAGCTCGTAATCAAACGCGGCTCCCTCTAGCTTCTGGGTCATGAGCTTGTAGGTGTAATAGCCTACCTTCTTCACCCCCAAGCCGCGGTCGTTGGAGCCCTGCCCGTCGTAGATGAGACCCGTGTGGTCGAAGTAGCCGTTGTCGCCCTTGAAGCCCTCCATGAGGCCGAAGGCCGGGAAGACCTTGCGGATGCCCAGGGAGATGGGGTAGACGAAGCGCTTCAGCAGGTCCGCTGCCTGCTGCTCCTCCGACTGGTAGGGGAACGCCCCGAAGGGGAAGTCCACCGGGTCGCCGCTGTAGGTGCCCATCTCGGTGACCCAGATAGGGATGCTCCCGAAGCCCGTCTCCTGGAGCTTGGCCTGAATGACGGCCAGGGCCTGGCCCAGGAGGCGGTAATCGCCCGTGGCGTTGCCGTACCAGTGGAAGTCGAAGATGTCCACGTACTGGCCGTTTAGCTCCGCCAGGATGGGAGCGTAGTTGATCAGGAAGTTGTCCACATACCCCTGAGGGAAGCCTGCCACCCCGCCGATGAGCACCTTGCAGTCGGGGCAGGCGTCCTTGACGGCGGTGTAGGTCAGCGCCTGGAGCTGGGCAAAGCCGCTGCGCAGCGTGTTGTTGGGTTCGTTGTCCACCTGCCAGTAGCGGATGGGCACCGTGAGGCCTGGCATGTCGGCCACGCCGTCGCCGTCGTAGCGCTCGACGGTGGCCCGCACGAAGGCCTGATACTTCGCGCTATCCACCGGTAGGTAGGAGCCGGGCAGGCTGTAGCCCTCGCTCTCCGGCCCTACGGTGATGTTGGCCAGGATGTTAACACCAGCCGGGACGGCGCCGTATTGGGCGTCGTGGCCCGTCCAGTTGTAGGTGGGGCTGCCCAGGTCGGGCTGGATAAGGAACCAGAAGGCGTAGACCGGCGGCCGATGCCAGCGCACGCCGATATCCTGGGCCTCGCTGAAGGAAAGGTTAGGAACAAACCCCACCGACGCCGGGTGGAAGCCGAAGGGGGATGATTCGTAGGGGAGGGGTGTGGGCGTGGGCGGAGGGTTGGCTGCCACGAAGATGGCCGCTAGCTCGCTGGGGGTCACGTACTTGACCTGCGTGCCGGCGTTCTTGCGGGCTTCGATGGCGTCCATCAGGGCCAGCAAGCCGGCTCCTTCTCCGACCATCGGCTGTCCTCCCGCGGCCCTGTTAAAGTCGGCCCAGACGCCATTGGAGTGGATGGTGAAGGCGAAGAAGTACACGTTGCTGGGATCGGAGTCGGCGTCCTTGGCGGCGACGGTGTTATCGAAGCGAGCGATGGCCTCAGCCGGCGTCTCGCAGCGGGGCGTGTTGCCGCCGCAACCGGCGGTGACGCTGCCGTTGAAGTCGATCTTGGTGATCTGCACGCCGTCGCCGTAGTCCGCGCGGTACACGTAGTAGGAGGAGCGGCTGTTGTTGATGCCGGCCGGCTCGTCCTCGATGTGGCCGTCGTGGTCCTCGAAGGCGATGCGGTAGCCCAGGCCGGCGGCGGCGTGGTCGATGATCGATTCGGCCTGGGTGGCCCCCAGGGCATCCTTCTCCAGCTTCCAGCCGCCGGTGTAGGTGAGGCCGGCGTTGACCGGCAGGCCGTTGCGGAGGACGGTCTGGGCAGCGTTGTGGAGGTCGGTAAGCTTGCGGGAGACGCCCTCGGCGGTGTGGGGGCTGTTGTACCAGCAGAAGTTTAGGCCCGAGTAGTAGATGCCGTGCCCCTGGATGCCGAACTCGTAGCCCAGGGCCTGGTAGTCGTACTTGCTGAGCAGCTTGCCGCCGTGGGTGGGGTCGGCCTCCGTCTGCCAGAACTCGCCCGTCGGCTCGATGAACAGCTTGGGCTCGCCGCTGTAGGAGTCGTGGTAGTTCGCCAGGATCTCCCGCAGGAGCTCCGTTCCGGCGATGTCGACGCCGAAGGACGGCGGCCACGGCTGGCCCGGCGGGGGCTGCGGCAACGTCTGATAGACGAGATCGGTTGGGCAGGTGGGGCTGCCCTCGGGCTGACCTATGTCGCCCTCCACGTGGGTCATGACGACCACGTAGAGGGGCTCGGACGGTGAGGTGGAAGCGTCCGGCGCCAGCAGCGCGAAGGCAGCAGCGGCGGCCACGACCAGAACACCGGCCAGGGCCAGCCACGCAGCGATACTCAGACCGTAGCGCTTCCCCTCTGTGTCCATTCTTCCTCCTAGGCCCTCATGGGCGGGCTACAGAAATGGCTTTGCTCGACATATTAGCCATCATTGTAGGAGCCTGTCATTAAAGGCGGATTAACGGATCCCTAAGGTTCCTTAATGTGGGCCCCAGGCGGTGGCCGCCGTGGCAAGCAAGATCGCAAGCAAGGGCCCAGGGGGCGTCTCATGTCCGTCATGTCCTCCAGGGGATATTCTTCGGTAATGATAACGTGGACGGCGGCGAGAAGTCACGCCCAGGGGGGGACCGTAATTGGTTCGGGGCTGGTGGGTCTCCAAATCGATACTGCGGGATGAATCCCGCAGCTTGTGATGTCCAATCCATGAAGCTGCGGGTTTCAACCCGCAGGGCCATGTCCAAGCCTTGCTCCCTCTACCATGAATTGGCGAGATGCTATCCGGGTCTGGCTTTCGTTGACGCTGGTTTGAGGCGCGTGCTAGAATCGGGCCGAGAGGGGGCCTACCGCGAGGGCAGATGGGCGAGGGTCGTACCCTATGACCCTCGTTCTGTGTTTGGGGGGATGGCTATGTGGCATCGGCGCGGGTTCAGGTTTCGCTACGGCTTCATGCCCCCCTTCGGCTTCTACTTTCGCTCGGCCTGACGCTTCCCTCGCCGCCAGGAGTACCTGGCGATGCTGGAGGAGTACAAGGCGGAGCTGGAGGAGGAGCTGCGGGAGGTGGAGCGCGAGATCGAGTGGGCGAGGAGCGGATCGCCCCCGCCGGAGGAAGAGAAGGGCTAGCCCATGCTCACCACCGTCGTTGGCAACCACCCTAAGATACCCAATCGGCCGCGGCCGGCCAGACTGCGGGCGGCCATCGCCCGCCTCGAGCGAGGGGAGATTGGGGAGGACGAGCTGCGCCGGGTGGAGGACGAGGTGACCATCGAGGTCATCCAGGAGCAGGCGGACGCCGGCGTCGACATCATCACCGACGGCCAGATCCGCTGGGAGGATGACCAGACGTACTTCGCCCGGCGGCTGGGCGGCTTCAGCATCGACGGCCTGATCCGCTACTTCGACACCAACACCTACTATCGCCAGCCGGTAGTGACCGGCCCCATCCAGTGGCGCCAGCCCATCGCCGTGGAGGATTACCAGTTCGCGGCCGCCCACAGCCCGCGACCGGTCAAGGCGCTGGTCACCGGCCCCTACACCCTGGCCGCCCTATCGGCCAACGAGCACTACGGCAGCTTCAGCGAGCTGGTGCTGGCGCTGGCTGGGGAGCTGCGGCATGAGGTGCTGGCTCTGGAGAAGGCGGGGGCGCCCATCATCCAGGTGAACGAGCCGGCGATCCTCAAGCGCAAGGATGACTTCCCCCTGTTGCAGCGGGCCCTGGAGCGCATGATGGACGGGGTGAGGGCCGAGACCCACCTGTACACCTGGTTCGGCGACATCGATGGCCTCTACCCCCAGATTCTGGAGCTGCCTTTCTCCACCATCGGACTGGACTTCGTGATGGGCGCGGCCAACTACGAGGTCATCAAAAGGGCGCCCTTCACTTCCGCCAGAGGCGGATTCGCCTCCGGCGAAAAGGGGCTGGGCCTGGGCATCATCGACGCCCGCAACACCAGGCTGGAGACGGTGGAGCAGATCGTCGAGCGCATCCGCCGGGTGAGCGATATCGTTCCCCCGGATCGGCTTTATGTCAACCCGAGCTGCGGCCTGGAGTACCTGCCCCGAGAGGTGGCCCAGGCTAAGCTGGCCCGCATGGTAGAGGGGGTGCGGCGGGCGCAGGAGGCGCTGGGATGAGGGCGGCAGACCGTACGGCTCACCGCGCCTTGATGGTCTTCAACAAGATAACCTCATATCCTAGCCGTAGGGGCGGAGCTTCAGCTCCGCCCAGGGCCGAGCTAAAGCTTGGCCCCTACAGGGTTGTCTCGCTGCGTGCCAGCAGGCAGGCAGGGTTCAGGCTGGGGTGCGGCAAATTCTGCCGGTGGGAGGTGCTGGCGTGAGCAAGGGTCTCCTCACTACCACGGTCGGGAGCTTTCCCAAGCCCGACTACCTGGCGCGGGCTCGCACCCAGTTCGCCGCCGCCAAGATCAGCCGCGAGGAGTTGGCGGCGCTGGAGCGCCAGGCCACAGCCGA
>JAUYDU010000281.1 GCA_030691665.1 Chloroflexota bacterium | reverse complement strand
CGGCGGGGACTACGGCCACGTCCTCCTCTACACCGAACAGATCGTCGAGAAGGGCGAGGTGCCCATCTACTTCCCCTACCACCAGTTGGGCGGCCTGCGCTTCCAGTCGATGCCCGGCCTGCCCCTGCTCCTGTCGGCCCTATCCTTCACCACCGGCCTGGAGTCCATTCCCCTGGCCTACTACGCCCTAGCCTGGAGCGCCCTGGAAATCGTCACCCTGTTCGTCTTCGCCCGCCTGCTCATTGGCGAGAAGGCGGCTCTGCTGGCCGCTCTTATCCTGGCCTTGCTGCCCTCCAACCTGGAGATGCTGGCCTGGTCCGGCTACTCCAACATCTTCGCCCTGGCCCTCATTCCCCTGGTGGGATGGGCGCTCATCAAATTCCGCGCTTCCCGCCTGCCTCCGCCAGAGGCGGATCGCCCTCCGGCTGATGCCGGACAGGCAGGCTCGCTAGGCTGGGCCGCCCTGGCTGGCCTGCTGGTGGTAGGCATCGTGCTGAGCCACCACCTCTCGGCCCTCGTCGTCGTGCTGGCCCTGGCTGCTTTCGCGTTGGGTGACATGGCCCTGGCCCGCTTCCGGCCCCAGGTGGTGGCCGCCTATCTGTTTCTGGCCTCCTTCGGCCTGGCCCTGGGCTTGCCCATCCTCGTCCACGTTCTGGACAGCTATTTCGGCGCCGATGCCATCAAACCCGCCCTAGGAGAAGGCCTCTGGGTGACCACCAAGATAACCTTTGCCAGGGTTCAGCACACCTTTACGCCTGTGGTCGTCCTTGTGGCCGGGGCCGGCCTCGTGTTACTCCTCCTGAAGAACCACTCCAGCGCAGCGGGGCGGCTGCTCATCCTGGCCCTGATGGGAACTACCGCCCTGCTCGGTTACGCCTGGGTGTTCTCGCTGAACTTCTTCTATATCCGGGCCCTCCACTTCGCTCCCATCGTGCTTGCCCCAGCCGCCGCCTACGCCATCTGGCACACCCACAAGACCTTTGTTCGACCACTCCTGGTGGCTCTCGTCATCGGCTACCTGACGCTGGTGGGCATGTTTCGCGCCGAACGTGATAGCGATTTCTATCAGGTGCTTACTCCGGATTCCTATGCCGCCCTGACCTGGCTGGGCGACAACAGCCAGGAGAATGACGTAGTGCTCACCGACTACTGCCTGGCCTTCCTTGTGGAGTTCATCTCGCAACGGCCAACGGTGGCCGCTTTCTATCCGGAACTCTTAGCGTCCGCTCAAGAAGAAAGTATCGCCGCCGCCGCCCGGACGATGCTGCTGGAAAGGCGGTCCCAAAGGCGCCTGTTCGATGAGTACGGTATCGACTACGTGGTCTTCAACGGCGACTGCCGGGCATTCAATGCTCTCCTAGTGCTGCGCAACCTGAATGCTGAGCCCTTCTTGAGGCGCGTGGTCGATTTCGGCCCCGTCACCATCTACGAAAACCTAAGGGCTGTGGCGAGAAGCGGAGAAAACCATGCGGCACCATAGATATCTCATTGCTGCCCTCGCTCTGGGGGCGGCGGCCTTCCTGGTCGTCTGGCTGCTCGGCCTGGCGTCGGGCGCAAGAAGCGGCAGCCGGCCGTCGCCCGGGCCGGTTCGGATCGCGACACTCCAGATCGAACGTCTACCCGATGCCTCCTCGCCCCGGATCAAGTTACGGCTGGAGGTGGAGAACTACGACGAGCGGGGACACGACATCCAGGCCTGGTGGTTCTTGGCCAGGCCCGGCGTCCGCCAGGTGTGGAACCTGTACGCCTTTCGCTCCTCTACTCAGGCGCAAGCGCTCGCCCCGGGAGAGAAGACTACCCTCGGGTGGGACGAGGAGGTAGCCGCCGAGCCGGGCACCTACGAACTGACCGCCTGGGTCCACACTGTGGAAGGCGACGTCACCCGCCACTCCGACAGCAAACGGCTAGGGAACCCAACCGTACGCATAGATAGCGGCTGGTCGCGCTTTGCCCGCCGGGCGACGCCGCTCCCCGGCCTCCAGGTGTCGGCGGTCGACCTGCCCCCGTCCGCCCTGGACGGCGGCTTGAGCGTCCCCACGGAGCTCCCCGTGACCATCGTCGTGGCCAACGATACACCCGTGGAGACGGTGGCCGACGTCCGGTGGTTCCTGTATCGTCTGGAGCCCCGCCTGCCCTGGGACGCCAAGCCCGCCTACACCTCCATCGAGCGCGTCCACCAGGTGTTCGCCCCCAACCGTCAGAGCAGCGTCAGGATCAGCGAGCGCATCTCCCTGTGGCCGGGCGAGTACCTCCTGCGGGTGGTGGTAGCGGGGAGCGAGGGAGAGGACGAGGCGGCCGGCGACGACCTCTTCCTGAGTGACACGGTCAGGGTGCTGGAGAACAAGGATGAGGCGGGAATCGTCAGGCTGGGCCCGGCCAGTGGGCCGGTAGAGGTAACCAGCCTGGTGGTGGACAGCGCCGCCTTCCAGCAGGGAAAGGGCTCGGTCAAGGTCGAGCTGCGCAACCGCAGCAACGACAAGCAGGCGGTTCGCCTCTGGTGGTTCCTGAGCCGCCCCGGCAGCCTGGAACCCTGGGTGGAGTTCGACCAGCAGTCCAAGGTGTTCACCGCCGACATCGACCCCCAGGCGCAGACCACCCTCGACCTATCGGACGGTTCTTCCGCGCCGCCGGGCACCTACGACATCAGCGTCTGGGTTCACACCCTGGACGGCCAGGGGCGGCAGAGCCCTAGCGACGGCGCCTGGCTCAGCCGGCGGCTGGAGATCGAGTAGAGACGGCAAGAGAATGCACGGGCTGGCAACCACTGGCAGACGGCTGGTCGAGGGCTATCGCCTCCTGTTCGGGATAGGGGCGACGGCGGTCGTTCTTCTTCAGACGGCGCTGGCCCCCAACGTCGCCGGCTGGGCCACCCCCTGGCTGGGCAGCCTGGCCCTGATGGTCGCCATCTTCGGGGTGCTGGGGATGCTGTCCGGCCAGGG
>JAUYDU010000154.1 GCA_030691665.1 Chloroflexota bacterium | reverse complement strand
CATTCCCAGGGAGGCACCTGACGCTGCTCCCTGATTCGAACAGCCAAACTTATTCCCTGAGGAGGAAGGCATGCACTTGCGAAGCATACTTGCGGCGGCTCTGATCAGTGCCCTGGTTAGCGCTGGCGCCGCTATCGCGGTCGTTCAGCTCTGGCCGGATGATAGTGGGGAGGAGCAGCGAGCCGGCACGATCTCCACCCCTGCGGCCTCTACATCTGCTCCCGCTCCCGATGGGAGTTCCTCTGGCCAAGCGTCTCTCAGCTCCGCTTGCCTTTCCGCCACCGACATCTACAAGCGGGTCCGCCCGTCGGTGGTCAAGATTACCAGCACAGTGAGCGCCCGAAGCCCGTCCGGTTCGCCGGCGGAAGGGGCGGGCAGCGGCATCATCATCGATGAGCAGGGCTTGATTCTCACCAACTATCACGTCATCGCCGAGGCCGACAATCTAGAGGTCAGGTTCGCAGATGGCACGGCGGTCTCGGCGCAGGTGGTAGGCAGCGACCCCGGCAACGACCTGGCGGTCATCCGAGCCAGTGCTTCCGATGAGGAGCTCGACCCCGCCCCGCTCGGCGATTCGGATGCCGCCCAGGTTGGCGACCCTGTGCTGGCTATCGGCAACCCCTTCAATCTAGAGGGAACGCTTACCCAGGGGATTGTTAGCGCCCTGGGCCGCACGTTCGCGCCGGGAGGCAGTACCCGGCCCATTCGCAACATGATCCAGACCGATGCCCCGGTGAATCCCGGCAACTCCGGCGGGCCCCTGCTCAACTGTCAGGGAGAGGTCATTGGCATCAATACGCTGCTGGAGAACCCCACAGGGGAAGGCGTCAATGTGGGTGTAGCGTTCGCCGTCCCGGCAAATACCGCGACGCGCTCCCTGCCGGACATCCTGGCAGGAAAGACGGTGAGCCATCCCTGGCTGGGGATAGCAGGGCAGGAGGTCACGCCGGCCCTGGCCCAGGACCTCGACCTGTCAGTGGAGGCTGGGGTGTACGTGACTCTCGTAGCGCCGAGTAGCCCCGCCGAGCGGGCCGGCCTGCGCGGTGCCTTCCGCTCCGAGTCCCAGGCGGCACGTGACAGCGCCGTACCTCCGGGCGGAGACGTCATTGTCGCCGTGGACGGGCAGAACGTGGCCAGCGTGGAAGACTTGGCTCGCTATCTGGACACGCAAAAGAGGCCGGGGGATACGGCGAAGCTGAAGGTCCTGCGCGACGGACAGGAGCTATCGCTGGGGGCCACCCTGGCGGAGTGGCCTGAATAGAGTCCGCTAGCACGGCATCGGGAGTTCAATTATGGGCGAGAGTTCACAAGCGGCTCGTATCTAGGCGCTTGCTGAACACACATGCCGATGTTTGTTCAATGGTAGCTAAATTGTGAGGGATTGCTCCTGTTGGCCTGGCGCCGTCCCGGTCGACCACGACCCTAATCTGAAGGGCCTGAAGCGCCAGCCGCTTGTCGTCGAAGCCGAACTCGTCCAGCCGCTCGGCAACCTGGGCGCAGAAAGCCCGCACCTGCTCGCTCAGCCCGTCCAGGCTCGCGATGTGCTGGCGCTGGTGCTGTAGTTCGGCCAACTCCTCCTTGGACTGGCCCTCTAATAGCCAAGGAGGCCGTTGAAGGTTGTTGCCGACTGTGTTAAAACCCTAGGTGGAGGTGACTGAATGTTCAAGAACATCTGGCTCGTGATTATCGTTGTATTCATCGTCCTCGTCCTCCTGGGCGTGGTGACTATCACAATTCGATGACGCAGGCACCGAGCCAGTTCCTTCAGGCCAGCGGCGCGGCGCCCTGGTGCCACACGGCCCGAACGTCTACCCGCGACGGCGATGCTGAACAGTGAGGGCTGGCAAGTGAACCACAAGCGGGTGGAGAGGCTATGGCGGCGGGAGGGTCTGAAGGTGCCCGGGAGACAGCCTAAGAGGAGACGTCAACATCCGCGCAGCTGAGGAGGCTGGCCAGCGATCGGTCCCAGCAAAGGAGGAAAGGATGACTATCCGGAGACAAGATGAGGAGATGGCAGACGAGAGCGGACGGCGAACGGCCGCCGAAGACCGACCGATAGCCAGGGACGACAGCGAGCTAGTTGACGAAGAGCGGGTCATGCGCTCGTCAGCTGGCGGTTGGAGCCAGGCTCGTGGCTGGGTGCGTAGTCTCAATGCTGTAATCCTGGTCGCCCTCGCAGTAGTGGAGACGTTGGTGGTGTTCCGGCTGGGATTTCTGCTGGCCGAGGCCAATCCCAACAACGGCTTCGTCAACTTCATCTACGACGTCAGCAAACCACTCGTTGAACCATTTCAGGGGATTATCGCCAATAGCGGCGCCTTCGAACCGGCGAGCATCATCTCGATGGGGGTGTACCTGATCGCCGCGCTGCTGCTGATCGCCGGCCTGTGGGCCATCACGTCGGGCCCCTCGACATCTGGGGAGAAGGTCGTCACCAGCCGCACACAACACCGAGAGCGGACTTCGAGATGAAGCGTGCCAGGTCCAAGGCGCACGGTTATGGAAGTTCTGAGAGACGGAAGGAGGTGAAGGGATGAATATTCTAGCCTGGATTTTGGTGGGGTTGATCGGCGGTTTCCTGGCGCGGTTTCTGTTCCCTGGGCGGGACAAAATTCCCTTCGGCATCATCGGCACTATCCTGCTCGGCATCGTCGGCGCGATCCTCGGAGGCTTTATCGCCGTGGCAATGGGGATCAGTAATGGGGTAGATGACTTCGACGCCGGAACGATCGTTCTGTCCGTGGTAGGAGCGATCATCATACTGTTCGGATTCAGATTAGTTGCTCGCACCGCTCGTTAGGCTCAAAGCATAAAGCGTGCGGTCCAAGGCGAACGCTTGGAGCGCTTAAAGAGGCTGAGCATGAACGTATGCGGTAATACCTGTCCGATGTGCTGTGGCGACCTGGATGATGTTGCCTATCTCAGGACAGGTGCCGCCGTTTGCCTGTCCTGCGACGAACGGGCTTGCCGGTAGGGCAGGTCTGAGGTCATGGCGCCGAAGGCCTCGGCTACAGCAAATATGCGGGCCCCCAGAGGGATCTTCTCTGCCGGCAGCGCGCGGGGGTAGCCGTGGCCATCGAACCGCTCGTGGTGAGCCTGCACAATGGCTGCGCCCCTGGAATAGTGATGCCGAGCTCTCGCCCTCATTATGACCTAAAGGGAGCCTAACAATAAGATCAGAGGGGCCTCACAGCTATCAGGTACAAGGCAGGCCTCGCGCCCGCCCTAGAGCCATGAGCGGGAAGTAGTTGCGATACAGTTTGTTATCTCTACCCCTTCAAACACCACCTGGTTTGACAGTCCCGGCAGCGCCGTTGATAATTAGAGCGCCCAGCGAGGCTCCTGACCATCAGACCCAGCGCTCCCACCTGCTTCGCCCAGGCCTATGAACGAAGCCTTCCTCAAGGTCGCCGACCGCTGTCTCTCCCAGAGAGAGGAGCTGGTGACTTGGCCCGAATGGGGCGACTTCGTCCTCGCTGAGGGGCTCATAGCTGCAACCGACGTCTCCGGACGCCGGGACTACCTCGAGCTAGCCAGACAGATCCTCGACCTTCGCATCGAGGCGCTGGACGGGCGCCGCCAGGTGGAGGCGGTGGCTAAGCCGGTCAAGACGCCCTCAGGCTTCACGCCGGAGACCCGGATAACCTTCGGCCGCTCGGCGCCGGTCATCATGTGGTTCGGCCTCGTATCACCGCTGGTGATGCTGTACCGGCGCCTGGACAGCCAGCGCTACTTGAGCGCTGCCGTCTCTCTCGCCGAGGATGTCGGCAGGCGGGCGCCTCGCTCGGCCGATGGCGCCATCTACATGCACCCGCTGGCGCCCCAGGCATTCGTGGACAGCGTTTACTTCGTCGTGCCGGGCTGGCTGAGTCTCGCCGAGGCGACGGGGGAGCAGCGGTTCCGGGAGGAAGCTGTCCTCCAGCTAGAGGCCCATGTGGACAAGCTGCGAGATGATTCCGGTCTCTTTTTTCATGCCTGGGACGAAAGGGCGGGCCAGCGCTCCCCCTGCCTGTGGGCGCGAGGGAACGGCTGGATGGCGATGACACTGGCGGCCATCTGCGAGACGCGCCCAGAGGGCGATGCCCTCCGGCAGCGGGCCGTCTCTCTCCTCCAGCGGCAGGTCGCCGCGCTGGTGCCCCTTCAGGATCGCAGTGGCCTCTGGCACACGGTGCTGGATGCCCCCTCCACCTACCTGGAATCGTCCTGCGCCGCTGCCTTTGCCCTGGCGATAGCGAAGGGCGTCCGCTGCGGCGTCCTGTTACCGGAGTTGCGGCCTGTTGCCGCTCGGGCCTGGCAGGCTGTGCAGGGCTACGTTTCGCCGGCCGGCGACTTCACTGGCGTCAGCGGCGGAACGCTCCCCGGCGACGCCGCGCATTACAACAGCATCCCGGTCGGCGTTGAGCGCTTCGGCACCGGCATCTTCCTGCTGGCCGGCGCCGAGCTGCGATAGGGCTCCCTACGCGCCGGCCTCCTTCAGCGCCCTCGGCTCGGATAAGACATCACCTTTGTTCCCGACTGGGCCTGAAGCCGTTTATCCTGCGCCAGTATCCTCTCAAACGCCTCGGCGGGCACTGGTTTGCTGAACAGATATCCCTGCATCTCATGACACTGCCGTTCTTTCAGGAAGGCAAGCTGCTCTTGAGTCTCCACGCCCTCGGCGACCGCCCTCAGTTTCAGGCTTTGGGCGAGGGCGATAATCGCCGTGACGATGGCCGCGTCATCCGCATCTACCGTGACGTCACGCACGAAGGAGCGGTCGATCTTCACCACATCGATGGGAAAGCGCCTCAGGTAGTTAAGCGAAGAGTAGCCGGTACCGAAATCATCGATGGAGATCTCAACGCCCAACGGTCTCAAGTCCTGCCGCATGGTGATGGTAAAGTCCGCATCCTGCATGAGGGTGTCCTCGGTGATCTCTAGCTGCAAGTAGTGGGGGTCCAAGCCGCTTTCCTTCAACACTAGCGAGAACAGTTCCACCAGGCTTTCGTGCTGGAACTGGCGCGCCGAAATGTTCACCGTCACCCGCATGGCCGGAAAGCCCGCTTCTTGCCATGCTTTATTCCGGGCGCAGGCAGTG
>JAUYDU010000151.1 GCA_030691665.1 Chloroflexota bacterium | reverse complement strand
GGTAGAGGATGTCGATGGATTCCTTTGCCAAGGGACCCCCTAGCGGTGGAACCTGCGGCGGAGAGCCTCGGCCACGTGGGGCGGCACCAGCTCACCCACATCGTAGCCCAGACTGGCCACCTCGCGTATCCTGCGGCCGCTGACGAACAAGTGCTCCAGGCTGGCCATCAGATAGACCGATTCCACCCCCGGCGCCATCTTCTTGTTCATCAGGGCCATGTCGAACTCTGTCTCGTAGTCAGTGACCGCGCGGATGCCCCGCACCAGCACGTTGGCCTTCTCCTGACGGGCGAAGTCCACCACCAGGCCACCGAATGGCTTCACAGTCACGTTGGGGAGATTCCTCGCCGCTTCCTGGAACATCGCCACCCGCTCTTCGATGGGGAAAAGGGGGTCCGGCAGGTCATACACGGCCACCACCACCCGCTCGAACAGGCCGGCAGAGCGAGTGGCGATGTCCAGATGGCCGTAGGTGACGGGGTCGAAGCGACCGGGGTAAACAGCGACGGCCAAAGTGCTCCTCCTATCGATAGATGGATATGCCCGTATCTCCGTGGCGCTTGCGGCTGACCAGGGCGAAGGGCCCCCACCGGTCGGCGGGCAGGCGGCGCCAGGAGTGCTCCAGGACGAGCGTGGTGCCCGGCTGCACCAAGGACGACGCCACCAGTCGGTCTAGTACAGTCGCGGCGCTCTCGTCCGCGTAGGGCGGGTCCATGAGCACCAGGCTGTAAGGCCCCTCCAGACGGTCCAGGGCCCTCGCTACCGCCAGGCAGTGCACCCGCGCCCGTCCCTGGAAGCCAGCCAGGGCCAGGTTCTCCCGTATGGTGGCACAGGCGGCCCGATCTTGCTCGACGAAGTCGCACCACTGGCCGCCGCGACTGAGCGCCTCCACGCCCAGGGCGCCGCTGCCAGCATAGAGATCGAGCACGCAGGAGAGGTCCGCCCCCAGCGAGGCCAACACATCAAACATGGCCCCCCGCACCAGATCCGAGGTGGGCCGCAGACGACGCCCGGCTGGCCTCTTGAGCCGCAACCCCTTGGCCTCGCCGGCGATCACTCGCATGGTGCTGGCCGCTGCTCCTGGCGCCATCAGGGTGTGGCCGTAGCGGTTGGTGTGCCGCCCTCGGGCGTCGCCGTGGGCGTCTCGGTAGCCCCGACTGGGGTCGGGGTCGCCTGGGGTGTCGCTGTGGCGGTGGGAGTTTCGGTGGCGGCGGGCGTACCCGTTGGCGTCGCCGTCGCCGTAGCCTCAGGCGTGAGCGTCTCCTCTGGGGTGGGTGTCGCCTCCGGCGAAGGCGTCGGCGTCGCCGTGGCTATCCCCTCCACGTCCAGGCTCAGGCGCCGGCCCACCCGGCTGAACCCGTCGCTGACGACAAGGGAGATCTCGTAGGTTCCCCCTTCGTCGGGGGCGATCCAGGTAGCGGCGCCGCTGACGCCCGCCTCAATGGTGCCGGCGCCTCCGGTGTCCCACTCCGCCCGCAGATTGTCGGGGTGTGGCCTCTCCAGGCGGGCCAGGCCTCCCTTCACGAAAGAGTCCACCGCTGGCCAGATATTGGCCCCGCCGGAGCCCTCCGAGACGTCCTCGATCGCCAGCCCACCCAAGCGGAAGGCCTGGGCCAGCTCCACCTTGAAGCCCACGCTGAAAACGTTCTCCACCCAGACGGTGCGCGTCTCGTCGTCCGAGCGATAGGAGAAAGTGACGGTGGCCGTTTCATCGGCCCACTTGATGCCCGATGCCCCAGTCTGGCGATAGATGTTGTCGCCGATGATCAGCACCCGGCGGCCGCCGACGATGTCCGCTGGGTCCTGAGGGTCGCGCACGCTCATCATGTTGGCGATGCCCATCGCCTCCAGGAAGGTGAGCGCCCGCACCCCTTCTTTGCTCTTCTCATGGCTGAAGGGGCTGATCACCAGGAAGACCTTCCCCGGCTCGATGATGCTTTGGGCGAACCGAAGCACCTGGGGCATGCGAGTGCGGTACAGCGATTGGTCATCCTCGGGCAGGAGCTTAACGTAGTCAGCCGCCTTGCCCAGCTCCTCCCAGCGATAGGCCCCGGTATCGATGGTGGTGTCCCGCACACTAGGCAGAGGCAGAGTGATAATCAGCTTGCGGCCCGCCTTGTGCAGCTCTTGCGCCAGAGCGGCCACAAACTCGCTGAACTCGCTGCTCACCGCCGCATTTACCTGCCGGTAGTCGATATCGACCCCCCGGAAGTTGCCGGTCTCAGCCAGCGACACGACGCTCTCGATGTGGCTGGTCCTCAGCCCGGGGCTGGCCAGAATGGTGTTCACCGCCTGAACCGCATCGCCATCCCACGCCGCAATGGTGGGGTAGACATCGAAGCCCTGGTCAGCGGGTAGGCCGGTGGCCGTGCCCGAGACGGATCCGTCGGCCGTGGGAACATAGTCCGCCGGGCTGACGATGGTCAGCAAACCCGCCGCCGCCGGGTCGATGCTGGTGCCGCTGGGCAGCGAGCCCAGCGCCAGGAACTTGGCCGCCGCCAGCCGCAACACCGCCAGGTTAGCGGGAATCTTCTCCATCTGGGCCTCGGCGCCGGCGCCCTTATCGGCGAGAGTGGCCGAGGCGAGCCGTCGCCATGTCCCACCCTCGTAGGTGTAGAAACCGAGGTTGGCGGAGTCCTGAGTGGGGGTGTTGAGGCTGATCTTGGTGACCAGGCAACCCTCCTTCTCGGCCTCCGGAGGAACGTCCATCTCGTACAGAGGGCTCAAGGCCACCAGGCCCTCCGGCAAGTCCGGCAGCTTGTCGCTGCGCTTGGCGGTGATGCCACAGCCCACGTCGGCCGCCTGGCCAGGCCCCTTGCCACCACCGCCACCCCCCAAGGGAGAGCAAAGGATCGAGACAAGAACAAGGATGGCGATAAGGATGATGGCGCCGCCGATGATCAGGGGAGCCGGATCACGCTCCCCTCGGCCCTTGAGGACACGATCGAAGGGGCCCTCTTCCCCAGCAAATTCCCTTCTCCTGCGTGGCGGCGGACGACGACTCATGGCTGGCTACCGCCTTCCTTCCCTCCATCCCAGCAGCCGGGCAACCCCCTGCCTGCCAGTGAACAGGTCCTAGGGCCGCTGCGGCCGCTGGATAGGGGTGACATCCACAGTAAGCTGCTGCCCGTCTCGGCTAAGGACGACAGGCACGGTTTCGTCCGGTTGTAAACCCATCAGCACATTTAAGAAAGGTGCGCTGGCTGTGACATCCTGGCCCCCCATACGCAGGATAATATCACCCACCTCAATCCCCGCCTGGGCGGCCGGGGTGCCCTCCCCCACGCTGGATATCCAGGCCCCGCGCTGCTCCCTCAGCCCCCGAGCGGCCGCGACCTCAGGCGTTAGGTCTATGTGGGAGACACCCAGATAGGCGCGCCTCACCCTCCCCTGCTCGATGATCTCCCCGGCCACCTCCCGGATGGTCTTGCTGGAGATAGCGAGGGCGATCCCTTCCACGTCCCTACCATTGTCGGAGCGCACCACCGAGGTAGGCATGCCCACCAACTGTCCCAGAACATCGATCAGGGCGCCACCGCTGTTGCCAGGGTTAACGGCCGCATCGGTCTGGATCAGATCCTCCATAAAGATACCATCCCGCTGCCAGCGGCGCTGCACCCCGCTCACCACGCCCACGCTGACGCTGCTGCGAAAGTCGTGCAGGGGGTTGCCCACAGCGATGACCCTCTGGCCGGACACCAGGGCGTCGGAATCCCCCACAGACATGGGCGAGAGCCCCCCCGAGGGAATCTTGAGGACGGCCAGGTCGGTGAACGGCGAGTCGTGGCCCACGACAGTAGCCTGGCGCTCCTCACCCCCGTAGAGAGCGACCCTGACCGAGGTGGCGTCACGAACCACGTGCTCGTTGGTGACGATGTAGCCCCGCTCATCAATGATGACGCCTGAGCCCAAAGCGACCGGTTGCTGATCCTCCCCGGGCAGCGTCGCCTCTTCACTGACGATGGCCACCACGCTGGGCAGCGCCTTCCCCACCGCCTCGGTGATGGCCGACTCCTCGCTGAGGCTGACTGCGCTCCCGCTGGTGGGGGTCGCTATCCCCACGGGAGCGGCCGTCTCTTCTAACTCACCGTCGGAAAGGATGCGGGCAGTCAGAGCCCCGGCCACCCCACCAGCCACGCCACCCACTATCAGGGACAGGACTACAAGCGAAACCACCCTACCCCACACTGACCGCTCAGCTTCCATTCCTGGCTCAACTCTGGGACATGGCGAAACGTCAGGCGCATTTTATCACAGGGCCCTTATCTTTACAAAATGTCGGGCACGCCTTATAATTAGGGCGCTTGCCACAGATGACTGAGGGTGCATATGCTCTCAGTTTCTTTTTTCGCAGCGTTCCGAGGTGAAACGGCATGGCGGAGAAGGCTGTCCCTCTAACCAAAGAAGGCATGGCCAGGCTTCAGGAAGAGCTGGACCACCTGATTACCGTTCGGCGGCCTCAGATAGCTCGTCGCATCCAGGAGGCCAAGGAGCTCACCAGCGCCCAGAACAACGCTGAATACGACGACGCCAAGAACGAGCAGGCCTTCGTCGAAGGCCGCATCTTGACCCTGGAGCGGATCATCCAGAACGCCGTCATGATCGACGAAGAGGAGGCCCACCACTCCAACCGGGTACGGCTGGGCTCCAAGGTCACGGTCGTCAACCAGGAAGGGCAGGAAGAGCACTACACCATCGTCGGCAGTGCCGAGGCCAATCCCGGCCAGGGCCGCATCAGCAACGAATCCCCCGTGGGCAAGGCCCTGCTGGACAAGCGGGTGGGCAACGAGGTTCAGGTGAACGCGCCCGCCGGCACCCTCCGCTTCAGCATCACGGCCATCAGCTAACAGACGCCGCCAACAGCCATCGAGGCGGGGCCAGGGACAGGATCAGCGCCCCGCCTGCCAATCTTGCTGCGGCTCGCTTCAGTCACCCAAGCCGCCTTGCGGGCGACTGCGCAAACGCGCGGGACATCAGGAGACGTGCTCTCATAAGAGAAGGGGGTAAGAAGAACCTATGGCACCAAAGACGATTCAAATGGAACAAAGGAAGAAGATTGCTCTCATTGCACACGACAACAGAAAGCCAGATCTATTGGAGTGGGCAAAGTTTAACAGGGATATCCTATCTAAACATGAGTTGTTTGGGACAGGAACGACAGGCAAAATCCTGGCAAGCGAACTCAATCTCCAAATCACCAGATTTCGAAGCGGACCGTTGGGAGGCGACCAGCAAGTTGGAGCCAGGATTGCGGAGGAGGAAATAGATTTTGTCATCTTTTTTTGGGATCCCCTCGAACCACACCCACATGACGTGGATGTCAAAGCCCTGCTTCGTATCGCAGTTGTCTACAATATTCCCCTTGCTTGCAATCGAGCGTCCGCCGATTTCATGATATCCTCGCCTCTGATGTCGGGAGAATATCAGCGTGTCGTTATCGATTATGAGGAACGAACTGACCAATGAGAAAAGGGCACGTCGCCTGACAGTGTGTTTGCGGTTCGGCTTCGGTAAGCTCAGCCTCACCCAAATGCCTTCGGCCCTTCGCAAACGGGCAGAACCACATCCGTTTATCCGTTAAGATATCCGTTGTCAGTCTATTACAGAGGCCGAGAAGCCGTTGAGTGATCGAGGCGAAGAGCTCATCGAGCAGCGGCGGGCCAAGCTCCAGCGCCTGCGGGCCGCCGGCTGCGACCCCTATCCTGCCCGCTACCAGCGCACCCACACCACCCAGGAGGCCGCCCACCTCCTGCAGCAGATGGAGGAGAAGGAGCCTGCCCTGAGTGAAACGAAGGGCGCCGCGGCAGAGCCCCAGGCCCAGGTCAGCCTGGCCGGGCGCGTCACCGCCATGCGGGTGATGGGCAAGCGCACCTTCGTCGACCTTCGTGACGGTAGCGGCAAGATCCAGGCCGACCTCCGTCGCGACGTCCTGGGCGACGAGGGTTACCGGGCCTTCGTCGACCTGGTGGACATCGGCG
>JAUYDU010000131.1 GCA_030691665.1 Chloroflexota bacterium | reverse complement strand
ATACGCGCCTACGCCCTCCAGGACGATGGCCTGGACACCGTGGAGGCCAACGTGCGGCTGGGCTTCCCGCCCGACCTGCGCCACTACGGCATCGGCGCGCAGATTCTGGTGGACCTGGGCGTGCGCAAGCTACGGCTGCTGACCAACAACCCCAAGAAGGTGGTGGGGCTGGAAGGGTACGGCCTGGAGCTGGTGGAGCGCGTCCCCATCCTGGCGCCGCCCACCAGCGAGAACGCTCGCTACCTGGAGGCCAAGCGCACCAAGCTGGGCCAACTCCTGGGCCCGGACGAGCGGGCATGACCACCTTCCCCGTCCGCCGCGCGGACCGCGTCATGGACGAGGCGGACTCCGTGGCCCTGCTGGAGCGGTGCCTGGTGGGACACCTGGGCACCGTGAGTGCGGACGGCGCCCCCTACGTGACGCCCATGAACTACGTCTATGTGCCTGGCTCCAACCGGATGTATCTGCACATGAGCGCCCAGCGAGGGCACCTGCTGGCCAACCTGGAGCACTCGCCAAAGGTCTGCTTCCAGGTGGAGCGCGCGGGGCCTGTCGTTCAGACGGGCGAGACGGGCTGCGACGCCAGCCAGGTCTATCAGAGCGTGGTCTGCTTTGGCACGGCGCGCTTCATCTCGGTTCGTTCGCAGAAGGAGCACGTCTGCCGCATGTTCAACGAGAAGTACGCGCCCAAACTTCCAACCGACTCCTTCCCCCGGCTGGACGAGACCCTCGTCGTCGCCATCGCCATCGAGCGGATGACCGGCAAGCGCCGCCCCATGCCCCCGCAGACGTGGTAGGGAACGCGGTACCGACCTGCACCGTTACCTGACGACGTGGTGCCGGAGCAGTTCAAATACGCTTGGTCGCTCGATACCCAGGGCCACTTTCCTTGCGAGAATCAGCATGGATGGGAACGCGCCTGCATGCACGCGGGATAGGCGCGCGCGCCCTAGAAGCCTCAGACAGCTTGATAGGTCACGGCTTTCGGGCGTATTCAGCTTCTGTTCAATACACTCGGCCCAATCCTTCAACGATGGGTAGGGCTTCTGCAGCCGAACTCTGAGGCGGCTGCGCCACCCGTCCAGCGCCGCTTCTACAGCCCTGGCAAAATCCGCACTGGCGTCAGAGAGCTTCTTGCCTAGGTAACTGGATTCAGCGGCCAGTAAGTGCTCCTTTGCCTCGTCTGGGAGAGCGTCCCACGTTGATCCCAACCGCTCCTTGACGAAGTCGTGAGCGTGATGCTGGTTTCGTTGTTCCTTCAATGCCAAGGCTTCCGCAAGTTCTTCTACGACAGATGGCGGCATGGTACTGTTCCGCTGCGACGTCTGCGTGGGGGCTTGGAGGTGCTGAAGGCCATCTGCAACTCCAAGCTGCATCAACCAGAACAAGTGTGATTTGGGCGTAATATCAGCCAGAGAAACAAAATCGGCCCTAACACTCCTTTCCATCTCTTCCTTCCCCCAGTCTAAATCTGGATCCCATCCATCAATTTGGCCCGCAGTTGCTAGAGCTCCCGTCCAGCGTCCTTGCCATGCAATGGATTTGCCTGCTCCAAGAAGCAGCCCAAGGGCGTACAGGCTAGTGGTTGAGTATGGGTAACCGTACTCTTTGGGGTCAGTTAGTTCACTCTCCTCCAACAAAGAGCCTACCGCAGCGACTCTACCAAACTGCCAGGCCCAGAACTCCTTTGACAAAGGCGAGACTTCAACCTTGGTATTGCCTCTCTTTACGGGATATGTCTCTGCGGTCCGGGCGACACTCATGAACACATGATCGCATAGGTCAACCAATCCTTGCCAAACGGACATATCTACGAGGTCTGTTCGGGCGAAGATACGTTCAATGGTGAACCTCGCCGCGAGAATATGCCACGCGGTAAGAGAATAACTCAATGGTATTCCTTCTATGACGCAAGTCCCCCAAAACTCATAAAGCCCTTGAGATAAGTCCCTACTCACAATGGCAGGTTTTTCATCTCTAATCTCCAGAGTTCTGATAAACTCGCTCAGCAAGCCGTCAATGGTCACCAACGAGTCAAAGCCCTTGCCAATAGGGGCCCCCTTTACGTCCTCCCACGTCGGTAGGCCCTGCAAGGCTGGCACTATGCGTTGCCAAATACCAAGCTCGGCTGATTCTCCGACCGTTGGGAGCGCAGCCAGCGCCTCATGACATTTATCCAGCGCCATCCTCAAGGTTGGGCCCTTGTTGCGGAGGTACTGTGTCCACTCATCATCTTGACACGGCATGTGCACCTTCAAGAGGAGATGGGCTACGTGCGTCCGCACGACTAGATTGAGCAGGGCCTGCACGGTGCCTTCGTCATGTTCTATGCTCTCAAGTAGCCCGTCCATGTCGAGATCCAGCACACCAACTCCCCCAACCTCCAGCATTGTGCGCACGGTATCCTCATAAACTTCTTGGTTAGTATTCAGATGGGCGCCCCTTGGCCTCTCGCCGCTCGTCGATGACATATTCACCCCTTCCCCACCTGGGCCACCAGGTATGCCTTGATGAAGGCGTCTATATCGCCGTCCAGGACGCCCTGAGTATCGCTGGTCTCGTGCTCCGTGCGGTGGTCCTTCACCATCTGGTAGGGGTGCAGCACGTAGCTGCGTATCTGGTTGCTCCAGCCCGCCGATATGCGCTCCCCCTTTATCTTCGCCTGCTCCTCCGCCTGCCGCTCCAGCTCCCGCTCCATCAGCCGCGCCAGCACGATGCGCATCGCTATCTCGCGATTCTGGAACTGGGAGCGCTCGGACTGGCATGTGACCACGATGCCCGATGGCAGGTGGGTGATGC
>JAUYDU010000124.1 GCA_030691665.1 Chloroflexota bacterium | reverse complement strand
CCCACGTAGGGCAGGGCCCTAGCCCTGCCTTTGCGCCTCCCCGCTCATCCTGTGTAGCCCACGTAGGGCAGGGCCCCAGCCCCGCCTTTGCCTGCGACAGCTCGCACTGGCGTTCGCAGCGCCAACGAGCGATAATAGGGACGACATGCCTGCTAAGAAGGGCAAACGCCAGGCCTCCGACATGTTCGCCGCCCAGGCCCGCGCCCGCACCCAGCGCGAGGCGCCCCTGGCCGCCCGCATGCGCCCCCGCACCTTCGACGAGTTCGTCGGCCAGGAGCACCTGGTGGGCGAGGGCCGCATGCTGCGCAAGAGCATCGAGAGCGACCAGGTGCCGTCGATGATCTTCTGGGGCCCGCCCGGCAGCGGCAAGACCACTCTGGCCCGCATCGTCGCTGGCCTCACCCAGTCCCACTTCGCCCCCATCTCCGCCGTCACCGCCGGCGTCGCCGACCTGCGCCAGATCGTGGACGAGGCCCAGGAGCGCCGCGGCATGTCCGGCCAGCGCACCATCCTCTTCATCGACGAGATCCACCGCTTCAACAAGGCCCAGCAGGACGTCATCTTGCCTTATGTCGAGGACGGCGTGGTCACCCTCATCGGCGCCACCACCGAGAACCCCTCCTTCGAGGTCATCCCGCCCCTCCTCTCCCGCTGCCGCGTCTACACCCTCCACCCCCTGTCGCCGGAGCAGATCGAGGGCATCCTGCGCCGGGCGATGACCGACCCGGAGCGCGGCCTGGCCCACCTCAACCTGGACGTGGACTACCAGACGCTATCGGGGCTGGCCCAGGCCTCAGGCGGCGACGCTCGCATCGCCCTCAACGCCCTCGAGCTGGCCGCCGCCACCGTCCAGCCCGACGACCGCGGCCTGCGCCACATTGGCCTGCCCGACTTCGAGGAGGCCCTCCAGAAGCGCACCGCCCTCTACGACAAGGCCGGCGACTACCACTACGACACCATCTCCGCCTTCATCAAGTCCTTGCGCGGCTCCGACCCCGACGCCGCCCTCTACTGGCTGGCCCGCATGGTCGAGGCCGGCGAAGACCCCCTGTTCATCGCCCGCCGCCTGGTCATCCTGGCCGCCGAGGACGTCGGCCTGGCCGACCCCCAGGCCCTGCTGGTCGCCATGGCCGCTCAGCAGGCGGTGCACTTCGTCGGTATGCCCGAGGGCTTCCTGCCCCTGGCCGAGGCGACCATCTACCTGGCCTCCGCCCCCAAGAGCAACTCCGCCCTCCTGGCCTACGAGAAGGCCCGCCAGGACGTGCGGGAGACCCGCAACGAGCCGGTGCCCCTCCACCTGCGCAACCCCGAGACGAGCCTGATGAAGGAGATGGGCTACGGCCGCGGCTACAAGTACGCCCACAAGTATCCTGGCCACTACGTGCCCCAGCAGAATCTCCCCGACAAGCTGGTGGGCCGCCGCTACTACGTGCCGAGCGACCAGGGCTTCGAGCGGACGATCGCGGAAAGGCTAAGGAAGATGAGGGAGGAGACTGAGCGTCGAAGGAAGCCCGGGAAGCTAGCGCCAGAAATGTCGGACAATGCCATTCAGGGGGTTGACTAGTCGAACGCCTGTGCCGTATAAGGACATTGACACATGCCTACCAATGTCCGGGTTGCCAACTACCATCGGAAATCGCGAGGGGCCTTCTTTACCCCGCCGGTAATCGCTCGACACATCGCCAACTGGGCGATCCGGAGCCCGACTGACCGCGTGCTGGATCCGAGCTGTGGTGACGGCGTCTTCCTGCTGGAGGCAGCTCAACGTCTCGCCGACATGGGGAGATCTCCCCAGCAAATTGCACATCAGATTCAGGGCATCGAGCTTGATCCTGGTGACGCCGCGATATGCAGGGCGCGGCTTCGCCACGCCCTTTGTGGTCATGAGCCAAGAGTTGTCGTTTGCGACTTCCTTTCGGCGTTTCGTAACGGCCTTCATGAGCAACGGTTCACTGCTGTCGTAGGTAACCCCCCATACATCAGATACCAGTCCTTTAACGGACCGAGTCGGGAAGCCGCACTCGAAATCGTCTCTGGCTTCGGCATACGGCCCAACAAACTCATGAACTCGTGGGTACCGTTTGTTCTCGCGGCAGGACACCTGACGGAGGACGATGGGCGGCTGGGAATGGTGCTCCCTGCTGAGCTGTTGCAGGTGACATACGCCGCCCCGGTTCGTCAGGTCCTAAAGAGGACCTTCAAGCGAATCGTCATCGAAGGCTTTGCGAGCCTGGTTTTCCCCGGAGTCGAAGAGGAGACTGTCATTCTGCTGGCTTCGCGGTCAGGCGGGAATCTTCTCCGATTCGTCGAACTCGCCGGACTTGACGACCTGTCGGACGACACGGACCTAACCGCGGACTACGCGCCTGAATCCGGCGAGGGATGGGCCGATGAAGAGTCGCCGGTCCGTTGGGCGGCCGGCAAGTGGACTGAGCTGTTGTTGACTCGCCGCGAACGTACGTTATTGAATGAGTGCGCTTCGCATCCCGCGGTCGTGCGACTCGGAGAGCTGGCAGAAGTGGACGTGGGCGTGGTGACTGGTGCAAACGGTTTCTTCATCTTGGACGCTTCCGCCGCGGAAAGTCTGAATGCTCAAGGCTACCTCCTACCTGCAGTTCCCCGTACCTCCCACATTCGCGGGGTTATCTATTCGCAGCGCGATTTCGAAGAGAACCGGCGAGCTGGTCTCCGCTGCCAAATGCTCGTGATCCCAAGTGAGCGAGGGGCCCGCTTGCCAGACGGATTGCGGAAGTACG
>JAUYDU010000122.1 GCA_030691665.1 Chloroflexota bacterium | reverse complement strand
CGGGTATAGCTTGCCTCATTGAGAATCTTACCGAAGACAAATCAGGAATCGGGAAGGACACAGA
The DNA here is from genome assembly GCA_030691665.1 of Chloroflexota bacterium. GTDB lineage: Bacteria > Chloroflexota > Dehalococcoidia > SM23-28-2 > SM23-28-2 > JAUYDU01. The sequence continues at coordinate 2,635 of JAUYDU010000122.1, read as the reverse complement.
GACGGGATCAGCTAAGCAAGAGATACTCGAAGCAGTCAAGCCCAGGTGTGGATTCCATTTGAAAAGTGACCCCTTATTCCACCTGAAAATGAACCCCCCGTGTGATGGCTACCAGGCTGTCTCCCAGCCGGGCACTTAATCCTCATACTGACTTCTCTGCGATTGCCTTGGCCCCCTCGCGTGTGCGGGAAGAGATAGGGAGCTTGTCTTTCATTCGATAGCTGGGGCCTTGGGTCACCAGGATATGGCTATGATGAAGCAACCGGTCCAGGATGGCTGCGGCGATGACATCGTCGCCGAAGATCTCCCCCCACTGGTCGAAGGGCTTGTTGGTCGTCAGCCCTATACTGCCGCGTTCGTAGCGGGTATTCACCACCTGGAAGAAGAGCTTGGCCTGGCGAGCCTCCATGGGGAGGTAGCCCAGCTCGTCCACGATGAGGTAGTCCAGGCGCTGCAGGTCCCGCAGGCGCCGGCCCAGGGAGCCGTCTACGGTGGCAGCCACCAACTGTTCGAGGAAGTCAGGAGCATAGGCGTACAGGACCCGCTTCCGCGCCTCACACGCCTTGAGGCCCAGGGCGATGAGAAGGTGGCTTTTGCCGGTGCCAGGTGGCCCTACTGCCACCACGTTCTCCGCCCGCTCCAAGAAGTCCAGGCGGGCCAACTCCTTGACCAGGGCCACCGACAGCTGAGGCTGTCCGCTGAACTCGAACGACTCCAGCGTGCGCACCATGCGGAAGCGCGCCTTGGCGATGCGGGCGTTGATGGAGCGATCCGTCTTGGCCGCCAGCTCCTCCTCCACCAGGCGCTGGAGAAAGGCGGAGTAACTCGTCTGGCTCTTGGCCGCTTTGTCCACCTCCGCCTCCAGGGTGGTGGCCATGGTCTGCAGCCCCAGGCGCTTGAGTTGCTCCTCGAGCTTCGCCAGTTCGCCCATGACCCTCACCTCCCACCTGCCAGGAGCCGTTGGTACACTCCCAGGTCCCCCTGGACGCTCACCCGGGGCAGCGGGCGTAGCGATAAGGGCATGGAAGGCAGGGGCTCTTCCCTGGGTGGCCGGCGTTCCACCAGGCCCCGGATGAAGTCCTGCGAGAAGGTGTTGTACTCCTCAGCCAGACTGAAGGCCTCCTCCATCACCTCCCGAGGATAAAGACGGGCCAGGTCCAGGATCCCCCGCAGGTGTGCCTCCGGGTTGAACCGCTGCTGGGCCTGCAGTTTCTCCAGGAAAACCCGGCATACGGGGAAACGCTCCAGGAAGCTTTGCCGCAGCACCGTCAGCGTCCTGGGCTGCCGCAGCCCGGCGTACTGGCCCTCCAGTAGCACGATGGCGCCCTTGCCCCGCCTCAGCACATGGTTGGCGATAAGCTCCCCCTTCTGGTTATGCACCTGGAGGGTGTGCCCCCGAGAGGTGCGCACCCATACCCGCTTCCCTGCGTCCGCCATGGGCACCCCATACTTGTTCCCCCGGAAGGGCACCAGGCAGTCCCAGCTCACCTTCCGTAACTCCTCCCGGCTCCCCACAAACCGCCTCGCTGGCAGCGCCGTGAGGGAAGCCGCCTCCCCCTGGAACCGCTCCACAGACCGCTCCCCAGTGGTACCATGCACCCGCAGGTTCACCTCCTCCTCAAAACGTGCCAACTCCTGGCAGAAGTGGGCGAAGTCTCGCCACCGGCCACCCCGTATGAAATGCTCCTCCAGGTAGAAGAAGGGGTTCTCCACCTTCCCTTTCCCCCGAGGCTCCCCCACGCGGCAGGCGATGGGCTGCACCCCGTAGTGGCCGCACAGCTCCAGGAAGTGGGGATTCCACCGGAAATGCCCCGGCCGGGCATCCACCACGAAGGAGCGGTCGTTGTCCACCAGAAGCTGCTTCGGCGCACCGCCGAAGCGCCAGAACCCATCCTCCAGGGCCTCGTACACCGACCCCTGGCACGCATCCAGGCTGGGACTGAAGCACTTCCGTCGCGAGTACCCCAGGATCGAGGAGAACACCACCACCCTGGTGAGAGCTCCACCCAGGTCCACGGTATAGGGGCTCCAGTCGAACTGCCCCTGCTGGCCGGGAGCGGTCTCGTAGCGCAGGCACACCCGTGGGTCTGGCTCCGCCTCCTTCAGCCGCCCGAGACACTTATATAGCGCTGAGCGCGACCCTCCATACCCCCGCTGCCGCAACTCTCGCAGAATCCGGGTGCCAATGAACCCTTGCTGACGCATGTGCCGGATGGCCTCTTCAAACGGCTCCAATTGCCCGTTGGGCCGTGGTGACCTCCGGTATTTGGGCGGCCCTTCCCTGGCCAGGGCACGCCGCACCGTGTTCCGTGCCACACCCAGCTCCCGCGCGATGGTCTTCTTCCTCTTCCCCTGGCTGTGCAAGTAGCGAATCGTTGTCCATGCTTCCACGGTAATCATCCCCTTTCTCCTTTGCTGAGCTCTAACCTCAACAAAGGATTTATTCAACTTGAGGGGGTCAACATTCCCGTGGAATAGGGGTCAGTTTTACCGTGGATTCTACAAACTGCGCTTCGCGGATGGGAGGCAGAAGGCTTACCTGATGCCCCTGGTGGGTCATGACTGCAAGTTGGCTTATGGCTGGGCAGTAGGCGAGAGAGCCGACACCCAATTAGCCCTGGCCGCCTGGGAACGG
>JAUYDU010000090.1 GCA_030691665.1 Chloroflexota bacterium | reverse complement strand
GGGCTGTCCAGTACTTCTACGAGCCCTTCCTGGAAGCCTTCGACCCGGAGCTCCGGAAGGAGTTGGGTGTCTGGTACACCCCACCGGAGGTCGTCCAGTATATGGTGGCGCGGGTAGATACGGTGCTGCGCGAGGAGCTGGACCTGCCGGACGGCTTGGCGGATCCCAACGTCTATGTCCTGGACCCCTGCTGCGGCACTGGCTCTTACCTGGTGGAGGTCTTGCGTCGCATCCACAGGACTCTCCAAGAGAAACGGGGCGACGCTCTGGTAGGCGCAGACGTCAAGGCCGCGGCACAGAGCAGGGTTTTCGGCTTTGAGATTCTCCCTGCCCCATTCGTCGTGTCACACCTCCAGCTCGGCCTCCTCCTTCAGAACCTGGGCGCGCCTCTGGCGGAGGGGAAACATGAGCGCGCCGGCGTATACCTGACCAATGCCCTCACCGGCTGGGAAAAGCCCAAAGAACCCTACAAGCAGCTTGGCTTTCCCGAGTTGGAACAGGAGCGCGAGGCGGCACACCAGGTCAAGCGAGAGGAGCCCATCCTGGTGGTCCTGGGCAATCCACCTTACAACGCCTTCGCCGGCACCAGCCCGGTCGAGGAGCAGGGCCTGGTGGAGCTGTACAAGGAGGGCCTGGTCAAGGAGTGGAGTATCAAGAAGTTCAACCTGGATGACCTCTACGTGCGCTTCTTCCGCCTGGCCGAGCGGCGCATCGCCGAGCAAACGGGCCGGGGAGTGGTCTCGTACATCTCCAACTTCTCCTACCTGGCGGACCCGTCCTTCGTCGTCATGCGACGGCGCTTTCTCAGCGAGTTTGACCGCCTGTGGTTTGACAGCCTCAACGGAGACAGCCGGGAGACGGGCAAGCGCACCCCGGACGGCAAGCCTGATCCCAGCGTCTTCTCCACGGAGTACAACAAGGCCGGCATCCGGGTGGGTACGGCGGTGTCTGTCTTGGTGCGGAAGAAGGAGCGCAATACCGAGCCCATGGTCCGCTACCGGGAGTTCTGGGGCGTCACCAAGCGAGCCGACCTAGTCGAGAGCCTCAAAGCCGCTGACCTCAATGCCCAGTATCTGTCAGCCCATCCAATGAGAGAGAATCGGTACTCCTTCCGGCCGGGGAGCCTGACCGACGAATATCCGACCTGGCCCACGGTGGCCGACCTCTGCGCCGTGGAGCCATACAACGGGCCGATTGAACGCCGCGGCAACTCGCTCATTCGGCTCCCGGACGCAAAAGACCAGTTTGCCGTGCTTGAAAAGTACCTTGACCCAGCCGTTAGTGACGAAGCTGTCCGTGCCTTGGAGCCTCGCTTCATGAAGTCGTCCGGGGAGTTCAAAGCTGAGAAAGCCAGGGCGAGCTTGAAAGGCAAGATCAAGTATGATGCCGCTAACGTTGTGCGCTATCCGTTCAAGCCATTTGATGTCAGGTTGGCCTATCTGGACTCAAGTATTGCCCCACTCTTTTCGCGGCCGAGTCCGGAACTGTTGGCGCAGCGTTTCCCTGGCAATCCTTTTCTCGTCGTCCGTGAGACCGGTGATAAGGATTCCAATAGTCCCCCCGTCTACTTCTCATCATTGATATGTGACTACCACTGCCTAGTTGTTGAGGCAAAGCACATCCCGATTCTTCGGGGTGGCACGCGGTTGACGACGGGGAACAAGCACGAGGCGCAAGCACAGCTTCTCAAGGACTCAGACCACTCACCGGTGACCGCTGCCAATCTCTCTCCATCGGCTCGCCAGTACCTGGCGTCTCTTGGCGTCACCGACCCGGACTCAGACGCCAAGACGGCGAGCCTCCTGTGGATGCACGCTCTGGCCATCGGCTACTCCCCCGCCTACCTGGAAGAGAACCGGGACGGCATCCGCCAGGACTGGCCCCGCATCCCGCTGCCCAAAACACGGGAGGTCCTCGAGGCCTCCGCCGCTCTGGGGGAGCAGGTGGCGGCAGCCCTGGATACTGAGAAGGACATCCTTGGAGTCACGGCGGGCTCCATACGGCCAGAGCTACGAATTATCGCCTCTGTCACAGGGGAAGGTGGCGGCCAACTCCAGCCCGGCAACCTGGCGCTGACCGTGGGCTGGGGCCACCACGGCCAGAACGATGTTGTCATGCCAGGCAAGGGCAGGGTGGTGGAGCGGGACTACACGCCGGAGGAGCGAAACGCCATCGCGCAGGGCGCAGAGGCCCTCGGCCTGTCGGTGGAGGAAGCCTTTGCCCGCCTAGGAAACCGGACCTGCGATGTGTACCTGAATGACGTGGCGTACTGGCGCGGTGTCCCCGGCGGCGTGTGGAAGTTCGTGATCGGCGGCTACCAAGTCATCAAGAAGTGGCTCTCCTATCGGGAGAGCGAGATTCTGGGCCGACCGCTGACCGTTGAGGAAGTCCGAGAGGTCACCGAGATGGCCCGGCGCATCGCCGCCCTCTGCCTGCTCCAGCCCTCCCTAGACGCCAACTATCAGCGATGCAAGGAGACTCCATACGGATGGACAGGGTAAGAAGCTGAAACTCACAGAACGGCCCATGCTTCGCAAACCCGCGAAATGCGAATGGTGCCCAATTCCGATCTCAGAAAATTGGCGATGAGTGTAAGTGGGTGGAGTCGGGAGTTGTCCAACAACGTCGCACGAAGGAGGCCCGATGTTGAGCCAAGTGCTCACGCAGATTCGTACGAGCATGGAAGATAGAGGCTTCCCCAGGGACTGGGTCGAGTCGTTGCCTCTCCTCGTGAACGACTTGGAAAGTCTCAAGGTGCAGAACATTGCTGGATGGCTCCGTGAAGTCAAATCCCGCCTTGACGAGAAGGAGCAATACCTCGATGTATGGGCACAGGGATGGTTCGCATGGGCATTTGCCTTCAATGGATTTGCGATGACCATGAACCCATCAGGCAGCATTGGGCCCGACCTGCTCGTGAAAGTGAGGAGTCAGGACATATTCGTGGAGGTTCGGCGCTTCAGAACCGACTATGAAGAACGGAAGCGGTTGGAGGAAGGCGGGCCAGATGGCGAGCTCGTCCCTTATGGTGATTTCTCGAAGGACGTGCGGCGAGTTCTTGGTGCGGTACAGGCAAAGAGCCGGCAAGGCAAAGGCATTCCGGACGGTTCTAGCTACATGGTCGCCATTCGAAG
>JAUYDU010000451.1 GCA_030691665.1 Chloroflexota bacterium | reverse complement strand
GCCCCGCCTCGAAGGCGGGGCCGGCGACCACCACGTCCGGCTTGTACCGCTGGAGCGCCTGCCGGACCGCCTGCATGGCGGGCCCCTTCTCTTCCACCACGTAGTTGTCTCCGGCGATGATGGTGCCCACCACCGTCCCCTCGCCACCCAGGAGTTGTTGCAGCGCCCGCCCCGGTCCTGCGGGCCCGTCCCGCACTTGGACAGGCGAGTTAGCCTTCTCCTCGCCGCCAATGCCACCAAAGAACTGGTTGATGTAGTGCACCACTCGTACTGGTCTTGGCATGCGCTCCTCCGTTCTTTCTCTGGGGTCACACCTACAAGCCTGGCCACTGCCAGACCACTGGTTAACCGCGTTTTGCCCTGTCAGGATGCCACCGCCGCACATGGCGTGTCAATGGACCTGGGGCACCTCCCCTAGAGCTGCCTCAGCCGCGGGTCGAGCCGGTCTCGCAGCCAATCGCCAAAGAAGTTGATAGCCAGGACAGTGAAGAAGATTCCTATGCCCGGGAAGACTGCAATCCACCAGGCGCTGGCCAGGTAGATTCGGCCCTCGGCAATCATGGAGCCCCAGGCCGGGGTGGGAGGCGATATGCCAGCGCCCAGGAAACTCAGTATCGCCTCCACCAGTATCAGGTGCCCGACCTGCAGTGTCCCCAGCACGATGATGGTGTTCACCACGCCGGGGAAGATGTGACGATACAGAATCTGCACTCGGGGCGCCCCAGCCACCTTCGCAAGGGCGACGTAGTCCATCTCCCGCAACTGCAGGACCTCCGCGCGTATCTGCCGGGCGTAGCCGCTCCAGCTTACCAGGGCGAGCAGTCCCAACAGCAGCGTGAAGCTCTGTCCGAACACCACTACGAAGGTCAGCGCCAGCAGAATGAAGGGGATGGCCAGGCTGACGTCCACCAGTCGCATCACCAGGTCATCCAGAACGCCGCCGAAGTAGCCCGCTAGCAGGCCAAGGGATGTTCCCACCAGCATTCCTGCGGTTACCGCCACCGCCGCTATGGTCATAGATATCCGCGCGCCATAAATGACCCGGCTCAGCACGTCGCGCCCCTGGTGATCGGCGCCCAAGATGTACCGCATGCTGCCGCCCTCAAACCAGAAGGGCGGGCGGTTGCTGTCCCGCAGCACTGCCAACGTGGGGGAGTGCGGCGCTATGAGTGGCGCAAAGATGGCGCTCACGACGACTGCCACGAGAATCACGATGGGGATGACTGGATAGGTCCGGAAGAACCTGTAGGTTGCCCTCCCCCTGATGCCCACGTGCACACCGGGGAGCAGCCTCCCAAGGAGCGATGCCCGCGCCCTCTCACCCGTATCGGATTCTCGGGTCGATGTATGCATAGCTAACGTCCACGAGCAGGTTTGCGACGATGTATATCAGCGTAACGAACAAGACCACGCCACTCAAGAGTGGGAAGTCGTTCTGGTAGACCGCCTCTACCGCAAGCCGGCCCAGGCCAGGCCACGCGAACACCGTCTCCGTGACGACAGTACCCGCTATGAAGGAAGCCAGCATAAGCCCCGCCTGGGTGAGAGGAGGGATGATGGCGTTGCGCAGGGCGTGCTTCCAGATGACCAGCCACTCCGGCACGCCTTTGGCTCGCGCCATCTTGATGTACTCCGAGTCCAGGGTGGCCAGCATGCTGGACCTGACCAGGCGCAGATTGGCAGCCGCGGCCAGCCAGCCCAACGTAATGCTTGGCATGATGTAGTGCTCAATGCCACCTCTACGACTGGTAGGCAGCATATGAAGTTGCACAGAGAAGACCAGGATAAGCACGATGCCCACCCAGAAGGGGGGTAGCGCCTGCCCGAAGAGCGCGAACGTCCGCCCCATGTAGTCCCAGATGGTGCCGCGCTTTACGGCCGAGAGCACGCCCAGGGAAAATCCTGTGGTGATGGCAAAGAGCCCCGCAGCCAGGCCCAGTTGCAGAGAGGCAGGAATCGTCTCCGTGATGGCATCCTTCACTGGTCTGCTCTGGCGCAACGACTGGCCCAGGTCGCCGCGTGCCACCTTGCTCATCCAGATGAAGTACTGGACCACCACCGGCCTGTCCAGCCCCATCTGCCGCCCCCAGGCGTCCCACTGCTCTTGGGTGGTGGTCTCGCTGAGAAAGAGGAAGCGCGGGTCGCCCTGGGCCTGGGACAACACAAAGACAATCATCGAAACGGCTATGACCACGAGCAGCGACAACAGGACCCGTCGCACCAGATAGCGCAGCACGGCTAGCCCACCCCCACCCTCGAGGCGCGCACACACTCCCGGCCTTGCTGTCCGTGCGGCGACACGCGGCTTGGCAACTCGTTCGTAGCCTGTTGCTTGACGGCCCCTTCGGTCAGCAGATTGCCTGCGTGGGCTTTCACCCCCGGCCGTACTCCTCTGCTAGGGCTCACCGCGCCAACTCGATGTTGTAGATGAAGTTGGGCCAGCGCGGGATGTGGACCGGCATCTCCCAGTTGCCGACCTTGGGCCCTACAGCCCAGGGATCCACCCACGTCACCGTCTGGACCACCGGCTGCTCAACGTAGAGCCAGTCGAGCCACTCCTTCACAATCTGCCAACCCTTCTCCATGTCGGCCTCGTTGCGGATCTTGGTGGCGAGGTCTCGGCTCTGGGGCCAACCGGCGCCCATGTTCCAGACGCCGTCGCCGCCCAGTTCGCCCATCTGCCAATGGACGCCCTCCGGGGTGAGAGCGCCGCCGTGGATGAACACCCAGACGTCGCTTATGGTGCGCGCGAGCATCTCAGGCCGGCGGGAGCTGTAGGCGGCCTTCTGGATGGTGGCCTTGAGGCCGACCGCCTCCCACATCGGCACCAAGGCCTCCCCCACCCGCTCCATAGTGGAGTTGGTGCCCATGGGAATGAAGAAAGCGAAGCTGAACCCGTTGGGGTAGCCGGCCTTTGCCAGGAACTCCTTGGCCTTGGCGGGATCGTAGGGTGTCTCCCACTTCTTGTCCCAGTTGGGGTTGCAGGCGTCCACCCGGTACTGGTACTGGGCGCAACCCAGGCCGCCCAGGACTACGTCGATAATCGCCTTCCGGTCTATGGCGTAGCTGAATGCTTTGCGGACGTTGCGCGCCGACTCCATGCTTGCCGGGTCGTTGGGGTCGCCAACCCACTTCAGTCCCTTGATCCAGGGGTTCTCCGGCTTGGCGTAGTGTTGGCCGGGCAGGAAGACCGACGCGCCCGTCCTCTCGGCGACGGCGCCGGTGACAATGCGCACGCCGGGCTCGTTCTTTACCTGCCCGATTTGCGCGATGCCCAACTCGATGATGTCTGCCTCCTTGGTCTTGAGCATGGCGATGCGGGTGCTCTCCTCAGGTATCTCCAGCACTTGCACCGTCTGGAAAGCGCCGGTCTTCCGCCAGTGGTTGGGCACTGCCTCCATGTAGATGTAGTCGTCTGACTTGTGAGCAGTGACTCTGTAGGGGCCAGTGCCCACGGCGTTGAGATTGGCGAACTGAGCCCCTTTCTCCTGGATGAACCGCTTGCTCTGAATGATCAGCGCACTGATGGTGGGAGAGCGCCACGTGATGAGGGGCTTGCCCTCCTTCCAGGGCATGCGGATGACGTACTTTGAGACCTGCTGGTACTCGCTGAAGTTCCTGATGGCCTCGATGTTGCCCTTCTTGGTCCCCTCGCGGTTGGTGTCCACCCAGGAGAAGATCACGTCCTCGGCGGTGACCTCGCCCCAGCCGCTGTGGAACTGGACGCCTTGGCGCAGGTAGAACGTCATCCCCCCGCTGTCCATGTCCCACTTCTCGGCGAGCCCGGGTGCCACATCCATGCCGGTCCAGTCGAGCAGGGTGTCGAAGATGCCGAGGTTGACGTTTCGGTCGGTGTACGGCCACATGACCTCGTACCCATAGTAGTTAGCCGGTCCTGCGTCGGCCACTGCCACCACCAGCTTGCTGCCAGGCACCGGCCGCGCTCCCGTCGTTGGCGTGGCGGGAGGCTTCGCCTGCGTCGCCGTAGGCGTCGGGGTAGCCACGACCGGGATGAGTGTGGGTGTAGGGGCTGGCTTCGTTGCCGTAGCGGTCGGGGTCGGGACAGCCGCCGTGGTAGGCGTGGGCGTCGCCGTCGGCGCTGGGGTCGGCGTCGGCGTGGCCGCCGGCCCGCAGGCGACGGCCAGAAAGAGGGCCAGGACTACCACGATGGGGAGGGCGCTGGTGAAGACGCTCGACAGCCGTTTCATTGCATACCTCCTGGAGAGATGGAGGTCAAATCGAGGCATGCAGCCCGCTGCCAAACTGGGAGCCCGCGCCTCACGGCGTCGGGCTCGCTTCGCAAGTCGTGCAGTGACATTGTGATGGAACGATGGTCCGCTGTCAAGTGGTGAGTTCATATGCCACAAGACGCATCATATGGCACATTCGTAATGCAAGGCGTACAGAGGCTATTGAACCCGGAAGCGCACGACGCCGGCAGTCCGCAAGACAGCGAGGGGCGTCGATAATAGCCCTGCGCAGGCGCAATGCACCAAAGGTTTCGCCTGTGGCTCTTGTCGCACAACGGGACGACAGCCCGCCCGCTTGGAACATGTTCGTTGAGGCCCTTGAGGTTTAGTGGC
>JAUYDU010000441.1 GCA_030691665.1 Chloroflexota bacterium | reverse complement strand
AGCTTCGTCTCCCTCTCCACCCGGACCAGGACCGTCTCTCCTTCGCGGGCGAGATATGCCCCCTGGGTGGTGACGTAGAGCGTATTGAGCAGACGTTTCACAGAGGGGCCTCCGCATCGCTATTAGGCAAGCTCAGGACATCGGCCACCGACTTCTGGAGGTACCTCCGGGCGCTTCGCTGGCCGCCCGTGGCTTTGGGTAGGCAGATTTCGATTAGAGAGCATCTCCGGCACTTCCCGCTGTACTCCGGCGCCGGTGTCTTGCCAGCCTCGGCGAGTTCGTGCAGGCGGGATGCCAGCGCCTCGGTCTCCGCTCTCAGGACATCGTCCAGCGCGACATCGGACCTTCGCCTGGGCTGCCCGTAAAAGAAGGCGGCGCTGGGTATTGACACCCCGAGCATCTCTTCAAGACACAAGGCCTGAGCACAGAGCTGCACCTCGTCCTCGTGGCCTATCTTGGGGCGGCCCCGCTTGTACTCCACGATGAAGGGCTTCCACAAGCCGTTTACGCCGTCCAGCCGCACGCCGTCGCCGCCCTCCGGCGCAGGATGGAACTCCACTACGTCCGCCATCCCGATGAGGCCAAGCCTGAGGGAGCGCAGCCGCAGCCCCCGGGCGATGCGCAGGTCTCCCTGAGCCTCGCTCTCCGGCTCGTGGGCGCGGTCATGCAGTAGACGGCCTTCCGCTGTCAGGACGTTCTCCTCCCAGGCTCCCTCCAGGTGGATCAGGCCCCATTGGCGTTCGCAGAAAGCCAGGTGTTGAAGGGCCGAGATGGGCAGAAGGTCGTCTTCGGTGTACACGCGCCGCCTACAATTTGTCGATTACAGTGACGCCCGCAGGCATATCGGGCTGTCCCGGGACTCTCACCTCATAGTCAGTGAAGTCTCGAACAGGGGTGGACTTGGCGGAAATCTTCACCATATCGAATAGTTTGTGGGACGGAGCATTGCCCAGTGCAGAGTCGTGCTTGAAGACGATGAGCTTGCGGGTGGCCATCTCACCCCGGGCCGCCGAGTGGTCATGCTCGAACATGTTGAGGAGGGCCTCCCAGAGCAAGGTCAGGTCATCGTCGGAGAAACCAGTTTGAGCCGCCAGCGGCGCGGAGATGAAGCCGTGGCAGAGATAGAGGCCGTATGGGATGGTGAACTTCCGCCCCATAGTGCGGTTATCGCCCTGTTGTTTTTCCGCTTCTGCCTCCGTAGCCACCGCCATCCGTGTGATGCTATGCTCCGAGGGTACCACCTGGCTTATGCTGCGGGCAAAGGTCATCTGCACCGGGCCGCGGACCTGGCCGGCGTTCTTGCCAGTGGACATCACAGCCCCGAACGTTCGCACGTCATAGTACTTGCCGCACATGAAGCCGCGGGCTGCCTCCGTCTTGGCGCCCTTTTCTTTCGATTTCACTTCGGGCTGTTCGTGAGCTTCGTCGATGAGCGCGTTGAGTATCGTTTTTTCCTTGACAAAGATGTCATACCCCGAAGCGTTGCCTTTCGCCAGTTGCACGAAGTTCCGTACCTTGCGCTTCAGGCAGACATCTGTCACTAGCCCCTGGCCGGTCTCCGGGTCCACGCGAGGCAAGTTTCCCGCGTCCGGGTCGCCGTTGGGGTTACCGTCCTTCACATCGAACAGCAGCACGAAGTCATACCGGTTCCGAATGGAGTCTGCCATGGTCTTTCCTCCTCTATTCCTTACTACCGGTTGTCCCTTTGAAGAAGTCTTGTCTCTGGTGGTAGTAGCCGACAGCAAAGCGCCCCTGGTCCTGAAGGCTGAGGTGGGTTGGAAACGCCTTATCGCCGTCCACCTTACCCATGATTTCGCCGATCTGCTTTTCGAGGTTAACCGCCTCGCCCTTGTTCTCCAGCTTGGCGATGTGGTGATTCTTCAGCTTCATCAACAGCGGGAACACGGCTACCGGCGTGCCCGATGCCGCGCCGTAGAAGCGGTCCCGGATGGTGGCGTTGATGCCGGGGCTGGCCCGCTCCTGTGCCCTTTCCAGCACGGCAAAGAGCCGCCCCAACACGTACCCCTGGTTTGTGTTGGCCATATCCAGTGACATGCCGACCTCCTTCTCCTGTCGTTTGTAGTGCCTGGCGTCGCGCGCCAGCACCGCCTTCACCAGCGCCGCACGGGTGTAAGTGATCTCGCGCTCCGCACGGCAGCGGCGAATTGCCGAAGCGAGCAGTGTCTGAGGGTAAGGGGCGCCGCTGAGAATAGCCCTCATGGTGTCGCCGGCAAGGTTGGGAGGGATATTGTCGTCCTTTTGCTGCAGGGCCGTCGACCTCAGAAGCCAGCGCAAGCCGATGGTGTGCCACTCTCTGGGGCTTTTCACCATCTCCAGGTCGTCGAAGTGCTGCCCGATGTTCTCCGCAATGCTCCCCACCGTCCCGGCGTACCAGAAACGGACGGCCAGCCGCGCAGCATTGGGGGCCAGCCCCAAGACGTAGAACCTGGTAGTCGTATCCGCCCTGGCCCCGCTCTCCGGCGACCGGAACAGGGCGACAAGACTCTTGTAGTCTTGCTCCGGCTCTCCCTTTGCCGGCTCGGCGCCGAAGATGTCGGCGAAGACGGTCTCGAAGTCGTGCTTTTTCTCCGCCCAGAACACCGTGGTGGCGTCGCCCACCTGGATTCTTTGCCGGGACCCCCTCGTCAGCATGTGGTTCAGGGCAGTGGTATAGGCGAACGCAGTGCTCTTACCAACGGGCGCATTGAAGCCTTGCTGCTTCCCATAGGAGTCGAACCCCATGTTCCTTTGGAACGAGACTATCTTGGCGTTGCTCTTTGCGCGCGGATCTAGAATTGGCGTCCGCGGGTGAGTCCGCGCTATCGGCCCGTATTCGCCAGTAACTAGGCATATGCCTCTCATCTCGAGCAAGGCAGTGTCATCCGCCCCCTCATCATCAGATGCAGGATTGTTCGTTGCTACTACGTACGCCCGGACGTTTTCACTTTCGCATACGAGTCTGAACTGGCCTTGAAGTTGGAAGGAGAGGTTGCAGCCAGGAATCCTGGCGCAATCTGGCCAACAGCGATGGGAGTAAATGCCTTCAAAACGCCCTGCCGAGAGAAACTGATAGACAGCCCTGATTTCTTCGTCCTCTGGGTATTTCTCAAACAGGTGTCTTACGGTGGCGACAAAGACTCTGTGCTGCTTCAGCGCCATTTCCTTGTTGGCTTCATCGTCTGACTTGGGGCGAGCCAGCACGTACCCGTAATGGTCCCATAGCAGATTTGCTTTCTGCCAGGCTTTCGTGCCTGAACGCTCCTGCTCTTTGGGTACCAGGAACTTCCGCCCGATCAGCTTCTTCCCCAGTGGTGTGCGCGTATCCTGCAAGTCAACAAATTCGCCACGCTGGTTGAGGATTATCAGGAACGGAATCTCTTTGTTCTCGAACCCCTCCGCGGCAATGTCCGCGCCCCCTTCGTCGGCGAGGCGTTGGTAATAGCCAGCCAGCGCCTGTAGAATCATGAGCGCACCTCCCCACTATCGAGCGGCGGAATCTTCAGCAGGCCGTTTTGGAGGGTTGCCTTGAAGAAAAGGGGGCGGCACTTCTCGCCGCAGAAATGTGCCCCTTCCTTGTCCGCGCTGTTGTAATGGTAGATGTCGTAGAGCATGTAGCCCAGGTCCCGAGGCTCTCCAAAACCAAGCTCTGGCAGCTTTTCCGTAGACTCCGGGAGGGTCTGGTCAGGCAAGACCAGAGCGAAATGAGCGGCAAACTCCCGGCAGCCCAGATATGGCCGGTGGAAGCATTGCCCCTTTTCGGCCCGCCGGAGGAACATCTCTCGATGCTTGGCAACAGTGTCCTCGGGGCCGGCTTTGTTTGTCATCTCAAAGTGGGCGTGAATCACGTAGTCTACGTCTCGCAGCAACAGCCCTGCCCGCTGTTGACGCTGGTCCTCTATGTACAGGCCGTCTGTCGCTGGCGACATCACGCTGCCCACCTCGTTGCGTCGCACCGACTCCCAGCGGATGGGATTCAACACATCAATCTGCTCCACCTGCCAGCGGATGGCGGGTTTCCAGTGAATGGCCTCCAGGATACCTCGGGCCGCCGAGGGCGTCATGACGTCGTAGGAGACCCGTTCCACTTTCATTTCCGGCCGCGTAAAACAGGCGTTGCGTCCCCACACCCTGAGCCGCACGGTGGTGCTTCTCTTTATCGTTTGTTCCATGGCCCCTCCTTTCGGCGTTGTCAGCACACCAGTTCATCCGCTTCGTAGTCGATGGACTTGTCGGGTCGGAAGCCGAGAGCTTCGTCATACAGCGCTTCGCGCCCCTGCACATACATGCCCGGATGCACTTCCCGCACAGCCCCTTCCGCAACTAGCCTGCCGTGGACATAGCGGGGAAGGTTCACCACGTACCGCTGAAGTCTCCTGAGCAGCCAGCGTTCCGGCTTTCCTTGTTCAAGTTGTCTAATCAGGTCGGCGCCCTCTCCATAGGTAACGATGACCGGCGCCTGCCCCGATTCGTCAATGAGGTGGAACTTCTCCGCCGCGGAACGGAAGCTACATCGAAAGTCGTCGCTCATTTTCAAATCGGCCTGTATCTCATGCTTGTCCAGCCGCCGCGGCCCCTGGAGCCAGTAGAACTCTTTGAAGAAGCTTTCAAATCGGTCCGGCGCCAGGATGTCGGCGCAGGACTGCGCCATGAGGCGCTGTCCAATTTGCGCCGCCTGGCGCAGGTGCCCAGGGGGGATTTCCGAAGGCGGCGTAAACACCACCACTTTGCCTTTGTCTAGTAACCCTTCCCGATTGCATCTCCCTGCCGCCTGGGCAATGGAGTCCAGCCCTGCCAGGGCCCGGTAGACCACCGGGAAGTCCACGTCTACCCCCGCCTCAACCAGTTGCGTACTGATCACTCGGGTGGGAATACCGCGCTTGAGCTGGTCTTTGATATCGCCAATCTTTGCGGAACGATGCGCGCCGCACATCAGGGCCGAAAGATGGAACGTCCCCGCCGGCATCTTGGCCCACAAAGCCCGGCAGTCGTCACGGCGGTTGACGATGCACAGCACTGATGGGTGTTGGGAAAGCTCTGCCGCCAGGTCCTCCCAGCTCCGGGGCTCATCCCATCTCTGCGGGATTGTGATATCCACTCTCTTCAGTTGGTCGTGCAACGCCGCCGGGTCGGCCACTATCTCCTCAGTGTTTGGCAGACCTTCGAATTCGAAGGCAGGCTGTGGCGTCAGCGCCGGCTGGGTGGCCGTGCTTAGCAGCAGGGTAAGGCCGTAGTTCTTCTGAAGTTCCCTCAAGATATGGAGGATCGGAGTGAGAAACTCGGGCGGGAGGAGCTGAGCTTCATCCAGGACCACCACGCTATTGACGATATTATGCAACTTGCGGCAACGGCTGGTACGGCTGGCGAAGAGCGATTCAAAGAACTGTACCGAAGTGGTGACAACGACAGGAGCGTCCCAGTTTTCACAAGCAAGACGGCTTCGGGCGTTGTCCTTTGCCGGGTCAGACACATCCAGGTTGCTCTGGTGTTCTATCACTGCGTCACCGAAAATCGCTCTGAACTGGTCGGCGGTCTGTTCGATGATGCTGGTGTAGGGGATCACGTAGATGATTCGGTGTTTGTTGTGTTTCAGCGCGTGGTGTAGCGCGAAAGCCATCGAGGAAAGAGTCTTGCCGCCGCCGGTTGGGACCGTCAACGTGTAGATGCCTGGCGGTCCCGCTGCCCTGTCAATGCACCGCGACAGGATTGCCGCGCGAATCCGATTGACCTTGGTGTCCGGAGCATCGGCTTGCTTCTTCCACATGTATTCTGAAAACACAGGCAGTAGGTCAGAAAGCCGCGGGTATTGTCCTCTCGAAGCTGCTTTGTCCGGTTCCAGGAACGCCTCTGTATCCAGAAAATCAGCGTCCACCACGCAAGAAAAGAGCAGGCGAATCCAAAGGGCTGGGTCGGCCCCGGGCTTCGGAGGCTCTTTGGGCAAGGAGCGGTCCAGAATATCCGGAGCGATGCCTCCTTCTCTAGCTGTGTGCAGCAACTCCGGGTGCTTCAACCTCTGGGAGAGCGCAGCATTCCCGCTCCTGTCGCTCTCCCAATCTGCCAGCCCCGCGTGATGACCTGCTACTGGGTACGCCAGAATCCTCCCAGCCGTTTTCAGCCGTTCCAGCGCGTAGAGGGCACCAGCCGTAGAGTGGTCCACCCGGCCTGGCTTCGAGCCTTCAACATGGGCTTCCGGATCGTTGGTTGCCCGAATGTAGCGCTGGAAATCCCGCGAATACTTTCCCAGGTCGTGCCACAACCCCGTCAGATAGCCCCACTCGGAACACTCGAATTCGGCGGCCATCTTCTCGGCCCTCTGGGCGACACCGATGAGATGGTCGTAGAGAGGTTGGGTCCGGCCGTCCTCCGCAACATGGGCGATTGGATGAGAATCCATCCCTACCCCCTCTTGTCCCGCTGGGAGTGCGTCGAAGTCAGGAAGAACACTTGACTGAAGAAGCTGCCGACAAGGGTTCATTCACGCAAAACGTTACGCCAGAGCGATGCCTCCTGACACGGGTAGGCTAGCACAGTTGTACGCATGATACAAGAGGCCACCAACGGGGTTGGCAGGGCCTGTGCAGTTTTCTCACACACAGTCGCTGGTTCCAAACGGCGACCACGCTGCATGCCGGTCCTGCCGCCCAACTGGAGAGACAAGGGGACGAAGGGTGGACAGATTGCATGTACGGGCGGATAGCTTATATGGGCACACAGTTCAGCGAACCGTGTGATGCCTTGCGAGGAGCGGCGCTGCAGGCTATTATTCACACAGCGACCCAGGACATCGGGTGTAGCTCTCTTATTTTGTCCCCATCCTTGTCTAGATAGCGGGGTCCACTTCAGTCGTTACCGCGGATGAAGTGTAGGAACGTCGAATGAGAGCGATCATCAAGCCACAAATCTACCTGGATCCCTACGGCCCACCCGCACGGGAAAGGCTTGCTGGCCTCGTGGCAGAGGCCAAGGCTTCGGACGTACTGGTGCCCGTTACCGTCGTGGTTCCCGCCCAATACTCCGGACTGTCTCTCAGAAGGGCGGTCGCCGGCGGAGGCGGTCTGCTGAACGTTCGCTTCATGGTGGTGGCCCGCGTCGCGGAGTACCTCGGCGCTCCAGGGATAGCCGCACAGGGCAAGCAGCCGCTCTCTCCCCTGGTCGAGCTCGCTGCCATACGGTTCATCGCAGGCGAGATGGCCGGGCGCGGGCTCCTGGGCGGGGTGGCACGTCATTCTTCCCTGCACCTATCCCTGAGGGGCACGTTCCAGGACCTCGCCCGTCTTGCGGAGCCCGAACTCAATCGCCTGGCGCAGACGGACTCGTTGCGGGCGCAGACCATCGAGTGGTACCGGCGCTTCCGCGAGCGCACGCGGCCTTACTACCACAGGGAAGAGATTGCCGCTGCCGCCGCTGAGGCTATCCGGTCGGGGGTTGCGGAAACCACGCTACGGGACCTGGGGGCCGTCATCTTCTTCCTGGTCCAAGAGCTTTCTCCTGCTGAGGAAGCCATGGCGCGGGCTCTCGGAGAATCTGGCTGCGGTGCCATGATCCTGGGGCTTACCGGTGAATCGGAGGTGGACCAGGCTGTCCAGCACGCGTCGACACGGCTTTCTACCGCCTTTGCCCTCGCACCTGCTGGCGCGCGGTCCCCTCGGGAAACTGAAGTCGATGGCATCCTGATCGCGTCCGACGTGCGTGAGGAGGTGCGCTGGGTAGTGCGGCGCATGATGCGCCTAGCGCGGGAGGGGGTGCCCTTCCACCGAATGGCCGCCCTCTACCGGCAGGTGGATCCGTATGCCTCCCAGTTGCGTATGGAGCTCAGCCTGGCGGGCATACCCATGGCTGGGCCAGACCCGACTTTGTTGAAGAACACGCCCGCTGGACGCCTCCTCCTTGGCCTCCTAGACATCGTCCAGGGAGATTTCAGCCGCAGTACCGTGATGCAGTGGATCGCCGAGGCCCCGGTCGGGTCCGGTCGGGGGAAGAGCCTCGCATCCGCAGAGTTGCCTAGATGGGAGGAGGTTTCCCGAAAGGCGGGAGTGCTCCAGGGCATCGACCAGTGGCGGGACAGGGTAGGCCTCTACAAGGCCCAGTTGGCGGACAAGGCTGAGTCCATCGCCAGGCTGGAGGAGACCAGCCCTAGCCGGGTCAGGGGCCTGGAGGATATGGCCGAGAGGGCTGATCGGCTCATCGCTTTCGTCGAGGGCCTAGCCGAACGGAAGCCTCCACCGGATGGAAGCCGGTGGCGCGAGTTCGGGAAATGGGCGATGGGCTTGGTGGAGGACTACGCCCACGAGCCAGCCCAGTGGCCCGCCGGGCACCAGGCCAGCCACGAGCGGCTGCTGGATGTGCTGGATGAGATGGCGGAACTGGACTCGGTGGACCCAGGCACGACGCTGGCCGTGTTCCGCCAGGCCTTGGAAGAGGCTCTAGAGGCACCAGCAGGCAGAACCGGGGCCACCGGCTCCGGCGTCTTCGTCGCCAGCCTGGGTGCTGCCCTGGGGATGGGTTTCGAGGCCGTCTGGGTGCTTGGGATGGCCGATGGCGCCTTCCCGCCTAGGGCCGCCGAGGACCCCCTTCTGCCCGACGCCCTGCGCCGGCAGGTCGGTGATGGGAAGCTTCCGCTCCGAAGGGCCTCCATGCTGGAGGAGCGTCGCCTATTCCTGGCCGCACTCGCTGGAGGGAAGCGCCGGTACCTGTCTTACGCCAGGACGGACAGCGCAGCCCAGCGCGGGCAGCACCCCTCCCCGTGGCTTCTAGACGCCGCGTCAGCCCTCAACGGAGGGCGGCGTGTCTTTTCCCAAGACCTGCCTCGGCTCAAGGTCTCCTGGCTCTCGCTCATCGAGTCCCCAGAGCACGCCCTCGAGGATACCGTCGCTGGTGGTGCCGCCGATGAGCATGGGTTCGACCTGGGCAGCATCGCCTCATGGCGGCGAGCGGGAGGCCGCTTGGAGCATCACCCCCTGGCCGCCGGCGAGAGTTCTTTGGCGCGAGCCCTGCGCGTGGAGCAGGCGCGACGGGAGACCGGACTTACGCCATGGGATGGCTACGTGGCCTCCATAGCCGGGACGAGCGCCCGCCTCGCCCAGACCCTCACTGCCGTTATCTCCCCCACTCGGCTGGAGCGCTGGGCCGAGTGTCCGTTCCGCTTCTTCCTGGGGGATGTCCTGTCCATAGCAGCCCTGGAGACCCCGGAAGAATTGATTGCCATCTCCGCCTTGGATAGAGGAAAGGTCATCCACAGCATCCTGGAGCGGTTCATCAAGGAGGCAGACCCACCGGCCCTTGGAGCCTCTTGGGAGCCTCGACACCACGGTCTGCTTCTATCTATTGCTGAAGGGGAGTTTCAGAAGGCGGAGGACAGCGGCGTCACTGGGCGCCGGCTCCTGTGGGAGGCGGTCAAGGCTGACATCCGCCAGGACCTGGAGACTTTCCTGGAGAAGGATGCCGAGTGGCGTGCAGAGCGGGCCATGCGGCCCCTACACGTCGAGTGGGAGTTTGGAATCAAGAACGACCCCGTCACCCTGTCCCTCCCAGACGGTTCACGGGTGAACTTCCGAGGGCTCATAGACCGTGTTGATGCGGACGAGAAGAAGGCCAGAGCCCTGGTCATCGATTACAAGACCGGCGGCTCCTTCCCCTACAACGATATGAAGGATGATCCCCTGGGCCAGGGCACCCATCTGCAGCTTCCGGTCTATGCTCTGGCCGCCCGCACCGCCTTGATTCCGGAAGCCGCGGTAGAGGCCGAGTACTGGTTCATCTCCAGCAGGGGCAAGTTCGAGCGGAAGACCGTTCCCCTAGCTGAAGTCGAGGGAGCTTTTAAGACCACGGTTCAAGCCATTGTCGCCGGCATCCGCGGGGGAGTGTTTCCCGCCAACCCAGGGCCACCTGGCTTGGACGGCCCTGCAAACTGCTCTTTCTGCGACTTTACCCGCCTCTGCCCCGCCAATCGCAAGGCCTTGTGGGAGCGAAAACAGGCATCCACAGAGGCCGCGCTGTACATGAGCCTGGTGCAACCGCACAGTGGCGATACTCAGGGGGACGCATGACCCAGCAATTCGTCCTAGCTGACCAGGAGCAGCGCCAGCGCATCGCCACCAGCTTGGACGAGAGCCTGTTCGTTGAAGCTGGGGCAGGCACAGGCAAGACCACGGAGCTGGTTGCCCGTGCGGTGGCCCTTATCGCCTCTGGGAAAGCGGAGATGGGCGGCATTGCCGCTATCACCTTCACCGAGGCCGCAGCCGCCGAGCTTCGGGAGCGGGTCCGTAGAGAACTAGAAAAAGAGTCCCTTAACGCGAAGCGGAGCGCCGAAGAGCGGAAGCGATGCGCCAGGGCGGTCCGGGAGATGGAGTCGGCGGCCATCCAGACCCTCCACAGCTTTGCCGCTGCCCTCCTCCGGGAGCGTCCCCTGGAAGCGGGCCTGCCTCCGGTGTTTGAGGTGGTGGAGGAGATCGAGGCGGACATCCAGTTCGAGGAAACCTGGCAACAGTGGCTGGACAAGACCCTGGAGTCAGCTGCCACTGGCCCCCACCTTCAGCGTGCCTTGGGGCTGGGGCTGCGGCTGGAGGACCTTCGCCAGGTAGCGGTCATCCTGCACCAGAACTACGACCTAGTGACTGCATCGTTCACCGCCGCGCCAGCACCGCAGCCCAAGGCCGTGGCGGAGTTGCTGCGGGCTGAAGGCATCATCAGCCGGCTGCTGCCACAGGCTAAGAACGGGCTGGACGACCCTCTGGCCGCCCACGCCAGCAAAGTGTTGGCCCTGTCCCATCGGCTCCGACCTCTGGGCCAGGGCGATTCCGCCATTGCTCAACTCGCCCGCTCGGGCAGGCTGTCGTTCGCAAAGGGCAGGATTCAGGACTGGACGACTGATCCGGCCACCCGTATCAACGGCTGCACCGCGCTGAAGAATTTGCTGAGAGACCTGGAGGAGGCCCGTACCCAGGAGTTGGGGCTGTTGCGGGAGGCTGTCCTGTCCCCACTGCTGGAGAGCATCCGCGGCTTTGTGGTAGCTCAGGGGACCGAGCGCAAGAGCCAGGGGCGAGCGGAGTTCCACGACCTCCTCATTTGGGCCAGGGACCTACTGCGCGACAACTCCGAGGCCCGCGCTCACTTCCAGCGTCGTTTCTCCCACCTCCTGGTGGATGAGTTCCAGGACACAGACCCCATCCAGGCGGAGATCGCCTTCTTCCTAGCCGGCAGACCCGAGGACGCGGCCAGCCTCCAATCGCGGGAATGGCGGAAGGTGAAGACAGCGCCGGGCAAGCTCTTCGTCGTCGGGGACCCCAAGCAGTCCATCTACCGGTTCCGCCGGGCGGATATCGCGGCCCTGGACGAGGTGCGCCGTCTCCTGGGCCAGGACCCCGTCCCGCTGGCGCAGAACTTCCGCTCCCAGGAAGGGATAATCGCCTGGGTGAACCACGTCTTCTCCCAATGGATGGGCGACGGGCAGCCTGGTGTCCAGGCCCAGTACATTCCGTTGTCGCCACGGTGGTCCCCGCCGGCGGCTTCTCCGCCGCTGGGGGTGCACCGAATGGGCACAGCGATGGATGCCCCCGCCGAGGAAGTGCGAGAGCATGAGGCACGGGCCATCGTAGCCCTGGTGCAGGAGATCAGGGATACCCGGTGGCAGGTCAGGAAAGAAGTCTCAGGGCCCCTGGACGACGCCTCCTACCAGGACATCTGCCTCCTCTTTCCCACCAGGACTGGCCTCCCGGCCCTGGAGCAGGCCCTGGACGATGCCAATGTGCCCTACCGCATCGAGAGCCAGTCCCTGGTGCTTGGGACCCAGGATGTCCGGGACATGCTCAACTGCCTCCGTGCCATCGATAGCCCTGCTGACCAGGTGGCCGTGGTGGCGGCCCTGCGCTCCTCGGCCTTTGGGTGCAGCGACGTTGAGTTGCTCCAGTTCGTAGAAGCTGGAGGACGATTTGACTATTCCCGCCCTGGCGCGACTTCCGGGCCGGTGGCCGAAGCCTTCAAGGTGCTTCTGGAGTACCACCAGAGGCGGACATGGGACAATCCCGATGAGCTGATTGAGCGGTTCATCCGGGATCGCAAGATGGTTGAGGCTTCCTTCGGTCGGGCCCGCCCAAGGGAGCGGTGGCGACGCCTGCGGTTCGTGGTGGAGCGGGCGCGGGCCTTCATTCACGCAGGTGGCAGCTCCCTGCGCGCCTATCTGGATTGGATGGAGCGCCAGGCCGACGAGGGGGCACGGACCATCGAGGTCCCCGTGCCGGAGACGGACGAGGACGCCGTGCGCATCATGACCATCCACGCTTCTAAGGGCCTGGAATTTCCCATCGCAATCCTGGCTGGCCTGGGCAGCCCTCGGAGGAATAGGTCAGGCCAAGTGTTGGTCGATCGCGGGGCGGGCTCCGCCGAGGTCAGCCTGCGCGCCCTAGGCAATGACCGCTTCGAGACCCAGGGGTTCGACGCGGCCAAGCAACGCGAGGGAACTGCTGAGGAAGCCGAGGCGGCCCGCCTGGCATACGTAGCCGCCACCCGGGCCAGGGACCATCTGGTGGTGAGCCTGTTCCGCCCATCTGTCAAAGGGGCTGACCGCTCCCATGCGGCCACGCTAGAGCAGTTCTGCTCCTCCAAGCCCGACCTATGGCGGGAGGTCGGTATCAGGACGAGCAGAGGCGCAGCGACGGCAGCCCCCCAACCACAGCCCTCCGTTGACGACTTTGCCACCCGGCGGGCCGTGTGGCAGGCGCAGCGGGATGCCGCCGTGGAGGCCGCCTCCCGGCCGGAGGCCGAAGCGGTCACCACCATCGCCCGGGTAGCCAAGGAAGAGGCCGAGGGCGGGGAGATTGCCTACCGGCGGGGCCGCGGCGGCACCAACCTGGGGAGGGCGGTTCACGGCGTCCTCCAGAGCATCGACCTGGCCACGGGAAGTGGCCTCGTGGAGACCAGCAAGGCCCAGGCCGGTGCCGAGGGCATCCCCGAGCGATGGGAGGAGGTAGCCCAGCTGGTTCGCACGGCGCTGGAGTCCGGGGTGGTCAAGCGAGCCGTAAACACCGGACGCTACCACCGGGAGGTCTTCGTCAGCATTCCGCTGAATGGCCGCTTCATCGAGGGCTTTATCGACCTGCTCTTCGAAGACGATGGCGGACTGGTCATCGTGGACTACAAGACAGATTCGGTGGATGCTGCCGACGTCGAAACGGCCAAGGGCGAGCACGAGGTCCAGGCCGGCCTCTATGCCCTGGCCGCCCGCCAGGTCACCGGCAAGCCGGTCCGGCAGGCTGTCCTCCTCTTCCTCCACCCCAACGCCGAGTACACCTTCACAGACATGGACGCGCTCATCACGAAGGCGCGAGGGGCGGCCTTGACCAGCGTCCCAGGAACTTCGACAGAGTCCCCAGGTACGCTGCAAGGGAAAGTGTGAGGGGGTGCCCACCGTGTGGCCCTTCAAAAGGCAAAAAGCAGAGCAAACTAGACAGCTTCACATGGAGAAGGACGACCAGCGGCTGAGAATTGACGCGCTCGGTTTTTGGGCCAATGTTCTTCTTCTCCTGATGGCAGGTACACCCTTGCTTGGGCTGACGCGGATCCATCAGGACGCCGAGGTGGATTCAGGGAAAGTGGACATGCAAGCTACGTCCTCGCTTGTGAAGACCAATTGATCCTCACAGGCAACATGGAGAGGCCCAACGATGGACGTGTTGCCAACAACGGTAGCTTCGTCCTCAATGACTGGTTATTCGGTGAAGGCCTGAAAGGTGTCTTCTGTGCCATCGGCAAAGATGGCACCGTGCTCATACGCCACCGCTTCGAAGCGAATCTCTTGAACGCTGGGATATCGCCGGGTGGTGCCTTTGCAGTCTGTCAGACATGCAATACCGATAACGATGACGGCGGCCAACTTTGCTGCTTTGACCTTGCCTCCGGCTCGCTCCTTTGGAAAGCGGAGCCTGAAACGGGTTGGGCGGAGGAATACTCCTTCGACGTAGGTGGGCGATCCTTGAACCTGCACTACTCAAAACTGGGAGCGTTTCGCTACAGCCTACGGACTGGCTCATTCGAAGACCGAGAACGTTGGCTCGACCACAGAATAGTATACGGCAACGGGTTTGATTTGTTAACCATTGCGCAAGAACGCATGAGGCAGCTTACGGATGTGCCTCCCGAGGAGCAAATCCGGGCAATCCTTGAGCTATTGCAGACGGCGCTAACTCGCGGCTTGAACGATTACCCGAATTAGCGAGCCATTGTGTTCAGGAACCTCGGCGAGTTGTGGGAGCGTCTTGGTGACAAGTCTGCTGCTGTTGTAAACTACGAGGAAGCGATGAGGTGCAATCCCAAGATAGGTGTGAAAAGAAGGCTCAGTCAACTGAGGCAGAGCCTCGAGCGGTGAGACTCGTGTGAGGTCTGATGGTTTTTATGAAAAAGGTAGTGCTCTTTTCGGACCTTCATCTGGACAGCGCGTTCGCGTGGATGTCCGGCGCTCCTGGCGCGGCTAGGAGGCGACGGCAGGCCCTGCGCGAAACGCTGCTCAAGATCATCGAAACGTCAGTGGCGGTCAAAGCGGATGCCTTGCTGTGCGGAGGTGACCTCTATGAGCACGACCGATTCACGCCAGACACGGCGGCGTTCTTGAAATCCGTCTTCGAGCCGCTTAACCCCATCCCTGTCTTCATCGCTCCGGGAAATCACGACTGGTATGGTCCTCAGAGCCTCTATCGCAGAGTTGAGTGGAGCCCCAACGTGCGGATCTTCGACGATAGCCGTTTGCAGCCTGTCGAACTTGAGGATGGCTTGACGCTCTGGGGAGCAGCCCACTTGGCCCCGGCCAACACACCCGGGTGTCTGGACGGCTTCAAAGTAGATAGAGGTGGAGTTCACTTGGCCCTCTTTCATGGGTCAGAGAGAGGCTGGTTTACGGAACAGGGTGAGGGCAAAGCGCCGCATGCGCCGTTTGATGCTGAACAGGTTGCGGCAGCCGGAATCCATCACGCCTTCCTCGGACATTATCACCGTCCTAGAGACTATGAGAGGCTCACCTATCCAGGGAATCCCGACCCGCTTAGCTTTGGGGAAGACGGCCTGCGGGGCGCTGTCGTTGCGAGCATCAGAGAGGACGGAAGCATCCAGAGAGAGCGGGTTCGGGTGGCGGTCACGGAAGTCCACGACATCACCGTGGATGTCACTGGCTGCGGAAGCCAGCAAGACATGAGGAGCCGCGTTCAGGAGGCTGTTGAGGCCCTCCGAGGGGTTGCGCGTTTAACCCTGCATGGTGAATTAGCCCCGGCCATTGACTTCCGACCACTCGACATACTTTCTCTACCGACGAAACTGGAATCCTGGACAGTGGAGATAGGTAACCTGCACGTCAGCTACGACCTCGAGGCTATCAAGAACGAACCAACGGTGCGGGGCGAGTTCGTCCGTCAAGTCTCCGGGGCGGATAGGTCAGAAGACGAGAAGCGGAAAGTCCTAGTAACGGGCCTGAGGGCACTGGACGGCCGAGACGACCTGGAGGTCAC